>CALCJG010000271.1 GCA_937967705.1 uncultured Spirochaetia bacterium | reverse complement strand
GATATCCACTCGTGACTGGAGTTCAGACGTGTGCTCTTCCGATCTATCAGGATCCGGGGCTTTTTTCCCAACTGCTCGTCTACGTGAAGAGGTACAATTATGAATTCGGTTACAGCGCGGGGGACTGGGAGAGGCTTCTCTTTTCCGGGAGGGTGAGCATGGCCGATACTGTGGCCGGTTATATCCTGGACAAGGAGATATTCCTCTCCTATGACAAGATCGTCACCTTCGCCCAGAGCAAATCCGCGGATCCCCGGGAGAAGATCGAAAACGCCTCGGACTTCATCCTGCTGGCGGCGCAGTACCTCAAGGGAAACGAGGGGGACCTTAAGGCGCGTATCGCCTCCTCCAACAGGAGCTTTCAGCTATGGGGGATAGCCGTTCTGGGGGAGCAGCGCAATACCGACTCAGTACCCTTCCTTCTGGAATTTCTGCCGGGGATGGATCTGACCCTGGCGGAAAGCGCCTATGAATCCCTGAAGAAGATCACGAACCTGGACCCTGCAGCCAGGCTCAATAGCCGCATCAACGATCCCGAGGTGCTCTGGCAGTTTAAAGAGTTTTACCTTCGTACCCGCAGAGTGAAATGACCGGACAGTCCCGGCAGAGGGGATGGCGGGCTTTGCAGACCGCTCTGCCGTGCCGGATGAGGAGGAGATGGGTCTGTGTCCAGTCCTTTTCCGGAATGATGGATGTCAGGGCCTCCTCGGCCCGGTCGGGATTTTCCGTCTGTGCGTAGCCGAGCCGGTTGGCCAGGCGGAGTACGTGGGTGTCCACGGCCAGGGCCGGCCGGTTGAAACCCATGGAGAGTATGACGTTGGCCGACTTCCTCCCGATCCCCGGCAGTTTAAGGAGATCCGGCAGTGTTCCCGGCAGTTTTCCCCCGTGCTTTTCTGCAAGTTCCCGGGCCAGTTCCACGATGCTGCGGGCCTTGTTGCGGTAGAAGCCCGTGCTCCGGATGATCTCTTCCACGTCGCGGATTTCAGCGCGGGCCAGGGTCGCGAAGTCGGGGTATTTTCTGAAGAGTACGGGGGTTACGGCGTTGACCTGCCTGTCCGTCGTCTGGGCCGAGAGGATCACCGCTACCGCGAGCTGGTAGAGACTGCCGAAATTGAGATCGGGTCGGACATCACCGTAATGCTTTTTTAATGAGCGGAGGATGCGCCGCGAGAGTTCCTTCGTCATAGGCCGCCGAGCTTTCGGGTCTCCTCCTTGCGCCGGTCGAGCTTTTCCGGGGTTGCCAGGTCGTTTTCCGTGAAATAGTAGCCGCAGACGAGGGGTTTGGTGATGTTCAGGGCCAGGAGGATCTTGATGTCCCCCGCCGCGGCCTTCGGGTTTCTCTGGCGCAGATGGATCTGGGCGCGCAGGAAGAGGGCCTCAAAATTGTCCGGGTTAAGGCGCAGAGCCTCATCGGCGTAGCCACGGGCCTTGATGATGTTGTTAAGCTGAAAGAAGGTGTATCCCGCCCCGAAGAGGATGTCGTCGTCCACGTAATTCTTCTTTACCAGCCTCTCGAAATCCAGCGCTGCCGATTCGAAGCGCCCCAGGTGAACATGCTCCCATGCGTCGATGATGATCTGATTGATCTGATGGCTCTTGAACCGCCGTAGGTTGGGGTGATCCAGGCCCGGTTTGCGTACAATCTCCTGCTTGCAGGAGAGCACTACGGCGGATACAAGCATAAGCAGCAGGGTAACGGCGGCGGTGCGCAGGAGCGGACGGGTTTTCATCATCTTCCTCCGAGGATTAATCACATGAGATTATCGCTGTAGGCTTTCCAGAATAGCAAGCGCTTTTTCCAGGGCCCGGGCCCGGTGGCTGATACGGTTCTTCTCCTCCAGGGACAGCTCCGCCATGGACCTGCCGAGATCCGGGAGGAAAAAGATGGGATCGTAACCAAAACCCTGTCCGCCCCGGGGCTCGGAGAGTATAACCCCTTCGCAGAGGCCCTCGACGGTGTATTCCCTGCCGTCGGGAAAGGCCAGGGCCATCACGCAGACGAAACGGGCGCTGCGCCGCTCCCCCGGTACGCCCTGGAGTTTACTCAGGACCAGCTCGTTGCGCTGAGCGTCGGTGGCCCCCTCCCCGGCATAGCGGGCCGAGTAGACCCCCGGCTCCCCGCCGAGGGCGTCCACCACGAGGCCGGAATCGTCCGCCAGGGCCGGCAGACCGGCGAAGGCCGCCACGGCGCGGGCCTTCTTCAGGGCGTTCTCGGCGAAGGTGGTTCCGTCCTCCTCCACGTCCGGGGGATCGCCGGCCTCCTGCAGGGAGAGTATCTCCCACTCCCGGAGAGGGGCGAACTTTTCCCGGATCTCCCGGACTTTTCCCTGATTGCGCGTGGCGATGACGAGTTTCATATGGCGGTCCTCCCGGATATGGACAGGCTGCCCGCACCTTACCGGAGGGGGGAGGTATGGCAACGATAATTTCTGCCCCCCTGCCGGGCCGGCGGGTTTACTGTCCGGAAGACATCACCCCTGCTGGGACTGGGAGAGCCGGGCGATCCGGTCCTCCAGGGACGGATGGGTGGACCAGAGAGAAACCCGGCGGGAGGAGCTGATCTTGGCCATGGCAAAAGAGTCCTTGGGCTGGGGTATGTCCGCCGTGCGGGCCAGCGCCTCCAGGGCGTGTATCATGGCCCGGGGGCTGGTGAGGCCGGCCGAGCCTGCATCCGCGCGGTATTCCCTGCGGCGGGAAAACCAGGCCAGGGGGATGGAGGCGATGAGCATGAAGACGGTTTCCAGCGCCATGGTGACCGCGATACGGGCGATGAAGCCCAGTCCCCCCTCCCCGTCGTCGTCCCGGAGAAAGGTGTCGATGGCGAAGGTGACCACCCGGGCCAGGAACATGACCAGGGCGTTGGCGATGCCTGTGAGGAGGGTCATCGTCACCATGTCGCCGTTGGTGATGTGGGATATCTCGTGGGCGGCTACCGCCTCCACCTCCTCGGAGTTCATGGAGTTGAGAAGACCGGTGGAGAAGGCCACCAGAGAGCGTTTCCGGGAAGGGCCGGTGGCGAAGGCGTTGGGTTCCGGGGACTCGTATATTCCCACCTCCGGCACCTCCGTCAGGCCTCCCTGCCGGGCAAGGCGGGCCACCATGTCGTAGAGGGCCCGGAGATTGTAGTCCGCCTCCTGCCCGGTGATCAGGTGGATGCTATAGGCCCGCTTGGCCATCCAGCGGCTTATGGCGAGGGATATGAAGGCGCCCGCCATTCCGAATATCCCGCAGAAGAGGGCAAGGCCTACCAGGCTCTTCGGGTCGATGCCCAGGGCAGGAAGGGCGAAGCTCAGTATGACGCTGACGGTCAGGACCACCAGCAGGTTTGTCAGAAGAAAGAGACCAATTCGTTTCAGCATGTTTTCCTCTCCCAAATTCAGTTTTTCTGCTCCCCGGTTCCACCATCGGGGTCCGGAGGCCTATCTTTTTTATACGCAAGACGGAACCATTTCCATCTCACATGATTGGGAGAAATCTACCACAATTTTGGTTACTGTCGAATTTTTTATTTCACTGTTTTTTCTGGTAGGGGATGGGGGGCAATAGTCAATATTAATGAAGATATTGACATTCGCTGCAGGAAACGGTATCATTTTGTGAACCGTTCAGGGGGGCATACTCATTCCGTAGGCAAAAAGGAGCAGAGCCATGAAAGGGAGTAACCGGCGCATATCCATAAGGACAAAAATCCTGATGACAGGAACCGCCATCATCGTCGTCTTCTCGGCCACAATACTGGCTTATTTTATACCCGCCGCGGAACAGAGTATACTGGACAAGAAAAAGGAGATGATCCGGGAGCTGACCCGTATAGCTGCGGGCACCGCGGCCAACTTCTATGCGGAATATCAGGCGGGGAGGATGACGGAGGAGGCGGCGCGGGAGGCGGCTCGGGAGCATGTGCGGAAATTCCGCTACGGTTCCGACGGCAAGGAATACTTCTGGATCAACACCGCCGAGTCCATGACGGTGCTGCATCCGTATCGGCCGGACCTGGAGGGCAAGAGCCTTGCGAAACTCGCCGATGCCCGCGGCAAGCTCTTCATTGCCGAGATTTCCCGGATCTGCTTGGAGAGGGGCGATATCCCAGCTGATATCCCGAATCACCGAAGGCTCGGAGAGCATCACCGCCAGCGCCGAGGAGCTCTCCAGCAGCTCCGAGGAAGTGGCCGGAATGGCGGAGGATCAAAAGGGACGGGTGGAACGGTTCCGCGTCTGAGTCCTGTCGCCCTGAGAGGCTGTTAGGCGGTTACCCCGGTCAGATGCGTTTCCATCAGTATTTCTGCCTCCCGGGCGGAAAGCCCCAGCCTCCCAGGGAAGTGCGGGGGCAGGGGCGATATCACCGTAAGAGGGGTACGGGTCATGGGATGGAGGAAGCTCAGGCAGGCGGCATGAAGCCCTATGCCCCCCTCTTTCGGGGCTTCCTTTGATCCGTAGAAGGCATCGCCGACGATCGGCGTTCCCAGGGAGGAGAGCTGGACGCGGATCTGATGGCGCCTGCCGGTAAGGAGCTCCATTAAAAGCAGGGCGCAATCTTTTCTCCCCGCCAGAATAAGATACTTTAAAGAAACCTCCCGGGTTCGGGGGCCCGGCTCATTCACGATATGGGCCCGGTCCCGCCGGCGCAGCAGGAGCTGACGCAGTTCGCGCCACTCCGATGAACGGCGCTCCTCCCCGGGCGGAGGGGAGACCAGGGCGCCGTAGAACCGCCGTATCCTCTGCAGCTTGAGCTCCTCCGAGAGCCTGCCGGCGGCCATTGCGGTTTTGGCGAAGAGGACCATCCCCGAGACCGGCAGGTCTATCCGGTGGACCGCTGCGAGATACACATCACCCCCCTGCCCTTTTGCAAGATATTCCCTGACCAGTCCGTATAACGAGGGACGGCCGGTGCTGTCCTCCTGGGTCAGCAGGCCGGCGGGCTTGTCGGCTATGAGGATAACATCATCCTCATAAAGAAGGGGGATGTCTTCGGCTATCGGCATTTCTGGTTCGGTCCTGTATCACTCCTTTAAAGGACGGGAGGGGCAAGAATGGCAAGGATTATTTGCCGTTCTGCGATCGCCGGGAGAAAAAAGGGTCCATGGCGGATTATTTCTTGAGAATCCCCTAATCTCCGGGTAAAATGAGGTTTACAATCCTTTGTCCATGAGAGGTGGAACTCCGTTGAAATGCCGTTTCCTCATGTTTCTGAAAACCCTCTTGACTGCCCCGGCGGTCAGAGGTGCGGTTTCAGCGCTCATCAGGGGGCTGATGGCCCTGCTTTTAATTACAAGCGTCCCGGCGTCCCAGGCCCGTTCGGAAGAAGAGCGGACTTCCCGGAAGGATGTCATCCACGTGCGCAGCGACCACGATTACGCCCCCTTCGAGTTCCTGGATAACGGCATTCCCGCCGGCTTCAACATCGATCTCCTCCGGGAGACCGCCCGGGTCATGGGTTTCAAAATTGAAATTGTTCTGGGTCCCTGGGACACGGTACGCCGGGAGCTGGAGGAGGGGAAGATCGATATGCTGGCGGGGATGTTTTATTCCCGGGAGCGGGACAGAAAGGTGGACTTCTCCCTGCCGCACACCGTCGTGACCCACGATCTCTTCGTTCGTGAGGGGAGTCCCCTCCGGTCCCTGGAGGACCTGGCCGGGAAGCGGCTGATGGTGCAGAAGGGGGACATCATGCACGATTATGCCCTCGAAAAGAAGCTGTCGACGAATCTCGTAGCCCTGGAAAATGTCCATGATATCATTCAGGGGCTCAGCGAGGGGAAGGCGGACGCGGCTCTCCTGCAGCGCTACCAGGTGCTCTACTATACCGACCGCATGGGTATAAATAACCTCAAGGGCCTGGAGCTGAAGCTGATGCCTCAGAAATACTGCTTTGCCGTGCGGGAGGGGAACAGGGTCCTCCTTGCCAGGTTGAACGAGGGGCTGGGAATACTCAAGATGACCGGTAAATACCGGGAGATCCACGAGAAATGGTTCGGCATCTATGATGAAGAGGAGACCTACCGGGTTCTCATGCGTTACGCTCTCTGGGTTCTGGCTCCTCTCCTGGCCCTGCTCATCTTAACCTTGGGATGGTCCTGGACCCTGCGCCGCAGGGTAGCCCTGCGTACGGCGGAGCTGATGGAAGAGCTGGAGCGGCGTCAGCGGGCGGAAAGGGGGATCATAGAGCTCAGCTATTTCCGGGAGCGGATCATCGACAACGCCAACGTCTGGATCAACGCCCTCGACCGGGAGATGAAGGTGTCCCTCTGGAACGAGGCGGCGGAGCGCATCAGCGGTTACCGCCGGGAGGAGGTACTGGGGGGGACGGAGATATGGAACTGGCTCTATCCCGATGAGGCCTACCGGGAGGAGATTGTGGCAAAGGCCCGGGAAATCCTTGAGGGGGATTCCGTGGTCAACCTGGAGACGCGCATTCGAAGCCGGGACGGGTCGGAAAAGATCATCTCCTGGAACTCCGATTACCTCCTGGGAGAGGATGGGGAGATGATCGGCTCCATAGCCGTGGGTCTCGACGTGACCGAGAACCGGCGCATGGAGAGCGAGATCCGCCAGTCCCTGGAGGAGAAGAACGTCCTCCTCAAGGAGGTGCATCACCGGGTGAAGAACAACATGCAGGTCATATCGAGCATTCTGAGCCTTCAGGAGCGGCATCTCAACGATCCCCGGGATGTGGAGCTCTTCCGGGAGTGCCGTCAGCGCATACGCTCCATGGCGCTGGTTCATGAGCAGCTTTACCGCTCCGAAAACTTCTCGGGCATCGAGATGAAGGCCTTTCTCAGCGCCCTGGCGCGGGAGATCACCCAGGCCTCTCCCCGGCAGGCCAGCGGCCTGGCCCTGAAGCTGGAGATCAGTGAGATGTGGCTGGGGATCGACGCGGCCATACCCTGCTCCCTCATTGTCAACGAGCTCCTCTCCAATGCGCTGAAACACGCTTTTGCGGAAACGGAGCATCCCGAGCTATTGGTCTCCCTGTCCCAGGAGGAGGGGGAGGCCTCTCTGGTCATCCGGGACAACGGCCGGGGGCTTCCGGAGGACTTTGAGACATCCCCGCGGGAAACCCTGGGCTGGAGACTGGTGCAGGCCCTGACCCGGCAGATCGGCGGTAAGGTGGAGGTCGCCTCCAACGGGGGCGCCTGCTTTATCGTCCGTTTTCCCGTTGTCTGAAATCTATCGACTGAATTGCCACAGAAAGGAAGCCATGCCGAAAGTGATGATACACCCTGCTGTCTATGAAGACCTGATTCCTGCCGTAGACCGGGCCTTTGAACTCTTTCCGGTTCCCCTGGAGGGGAGGAAGGTGCTGATCAAACCCAACGTCCTCCGGGCATCCCGGGCCGAGGAGGGGATCGTTACCCATCCGGCGGTCCTTGCCGCCGTGGTCAAGAAGGCGGTCTCCCTGAATCCGGCCTCCCTCATCGTGGGGGACAACCCCGGGGTCTTCAGCTACGGGGCCAACGAGGAGAGCTTCCGGAGCGCGGGGCTGATGGAGGCGGCGGGCCCCTATTATCGGAACATCGGAACGGATTCCGTATCCGTGGATTTCCGCCCTTTCGGCCGGGAGAGCGTCACGGTGTCCCGGGCCGTCATGGAGGCCGATGTGATCATCAGCCTGCCCAAGTTCAAGACCCACGGGCTGACGGTAATCTCCGGGGCCGTCAAGAACAGCTACGGCATCCTCCCGGGAGCCCAGAAGGCGCGGCTGCACCGGGAGGCCGGCAGTCCCGAGCGCTTCCATGAGCTTATCGTGGATATCTTCCGACTGCGCGTTCCCGATCTCTTCATCGTCGACGCGGTGGTAGGGATGGAGGGCAACGGTCCCGCATCGCCGGACCTCCGGGATATCGGCCTGCTGATGGCCTCCGACAACGCCGTGGCGATGGATTCGATCATCGCCGTCATGATGGGATGCGATCCCTCGAAGCTCTGGTTTCTGGAGAAGGCCCGGGAGGCGGGCCTGGGGGACTTCGATCCCGGGTCCATCGAAATAGACGGAGAGCTGAAGCCCCTCCCCGGTTTCAAGCTCCCGCCCCTGGGGGGAAGCGCCATCTACAGCAACACAGCCCTGCAGGAGCTGATGCACAAACGCACGCTCCTTCAGCCGAAGGCGGACCCCTCCCTCTGTTCGGGCTGCGGGGTCTGCGTCCATCACTGCCCCGTTTCCGCCCTGGAGATGAAGGGGGGCCTCCCGGCCGTGAAGCCCGGGGTCTGCATCACCTGCTTCTGCTGCCAGGAGATCTGCCCTGAAAAAGCCCTCACGCTGCAATAAGGGTTGGGGTGATAATCACCCTCCGGCGCGCCGCGCCGCCTCCCCCTTAGCAAGAGGGAGGGTGGGTTGCGGAACCGGTTCGTTTGCAGTCCGTACCTGGCGGTACTGCGCAACCGCTTCCGCTTCGATTTCCGGTTTATTCCTCTTTGTCAGGCCCTCGCTTATATAGAGATTGTAGCCCCGGCGTCCCTGGGCTCGGGCCCTTCCGTTCCATTTCTCCTTCTCTTCCCGGCTGAGCGCTTTCCATTCCGCCGCCAAATCCTTAAAGGCCGTGCGCGCGGCCTGCTGGCCCTCCGTGCGGGGGTTATGCGGCACCACGTATTGACGCAGGTAGACGCGGCTTCGGTAGGTGTAAAAGACGAGGCCGTCCAGGGAGCCGTTTATTTCCTTAAAGGGGCCGTTTAATTTTACTCTGGCCATGGGGCCTCCTCTCTTTTCCCCTGGGCGGGGGGCTTTTTGGTTTCATATTATCAACTTGAGCGTTATGGCTATGGTGCCATGCTGTCATTGTTTCCCCTGCCGGGAGTTGTGGGGTTTTGTTCCTGAGCGGAACTGGCCTTTGTCAGAGGGGTTGAAAGCGCAACCCCTCCGACACCTCCCCGCGCTCGCCTCGCCGGCGGGGCTGGGTCGCTCGAAACTCGCCGCAGTCACTCCGCTTCGCTCCGTTTGGTGC
>CALCJG010000270.1 GCA_937967705.1 uncultured Spirochaetia bacterium | reverse complement strand
TTTCCTCCCTTGTGAACGATATCCTGGATTTTTCCAAATTGAAGCACCATGACATACAGATCACCCTGGCCCCGGTGGACATGCACTCCCTGACGGGATTCGTGCTGGAACTGGCCCGCCCCCTGGTTCGGAAAAGGGATATCCTGCTGGGAAACAGGGTCCCTCCCGGTACCATGGTCTATGGAGACGAGGACCGGCTGCAGCAGATCCTCTTCAACCTGATTGGAAATGCAGTCAAATTCACCGATGAGGGAAGTATCGAAATCGAGGCGGTCCCTTATCCCGAAGGGGACGGTCTGATCCTTTTTACCGTCTCGGATACCGGGATAGGGATCCCGCCGGAAAAGATAGACCGGGTGTTCGAAACCTTTGAGCAGGCCGACGGTTCCACCTCCCGGCGTTACGGCGGCACGGGACTGGGTCTGGCCATCACCCGGCGGCTCGTTGAGCTCCACGGGGGCGCCATATGGGCGCTTTCGGAAACGGGGAACGGCTCGCGGTTCTGTTTTACCCTGAGGCGCTGCGAGAGGGATCTGAAGAGGGAGGGGGACGGTTCCAGGGCTCTCTTCGATCAGCTCCCGGATACCTTTGAGGAGGACGCTGTCCAGGGGGATCTTGCGCCGCGGGTGGGAGTGGCCAGAAAAGGCAAACGGATACTGGCGGTGGACGATGAGCCCGTCAACCTGCATGTACTGGTCAATCATCTGAACCTGGAGGGCTACGAGGTCGTCCCGGGGGAGAACGGGCGGGATGTGCTGGATATCTTGGAGAAGGGGCCGGTGCCGGACCTTGTGGTGCTGGATGTGATGCTGCCGGGAATCTCCGGTTATGAGCTCTGCCGGATCATCCGGCAGCGGTATTCCCCCTATGAACTGCCCGTCCTTATGCTGACCGCAAAGAACAAGCCTGGGGACGTGGTGACCGGCATCGAGGCGGGGGCCAACGATTACCTTTCGAAGCCGGTCAACCGCGAAGAGCTTGTGGCGCGGGTAAACAACCTCATCTCCCTCCGGGACGCGGTGTCGGAGCATAACGAGCTGATCCTCATCCGCCGGGATCTTCAGGTGGCCCATAACATTCAGAAACGGGTGCTGCATCAGTCGCTGCCTGTATGCGAACGGGCGGATATAGCCGTCCGCTACCGGGCCGCCGCAGAGCTGGGCGGGGACTTCTACGAGATCCAGTCCATCGACGAAAACCGCATCGGGGTCCTCCTGGCGGACGTGTCCGGGCACGGAGTGCCTGCAGCGCTGATCTGTGCCATGCTCAAGGTGGTCTTCAATTTCCACCGGCAGGAGGAGGAAGATCCAGCCCGGCTTATGGGAAGGATCAACACCACGATGTACCGCTACGCGGGGGGGCAGTTTATCACCGCATGTTACGCTTCACTGGATCTGGCAGGGGGGAGGCTTCGTTTCTGCAGCGCCGGTCACTGGCCCCTGATTTTGCGGCGCGGAGTAAACGGCGAGCTGGTCTATCAGGAGGAATCGGGCTATCCCTTCGGCTGGATAGAAAATCAGGATTACCGGACCCTGGAGTTCGACATCGGGCCGGGCGACGCCTTCGTGGTCTATACCGACGGGATCATTGAGGCGAGGAACGCCGGCGGGGAGATGTACGGAATTGAGCGGTTCGAGGCGAGGATCAGGGAATATCTGGGGGGAGCGGCGGGCCGTTTTGCCGATGGGGTTATGGAAGAGGTTACGGGCTGGAGCGGGGTTTCCGGGGAGGAAAGCCTGGAAGACGATGTAACGTTGATCGCGATTCGCCTGCGGGAATAAAATGTCTTTGCAATTTTTGCGGAGGGGGTTTTTGATTGGAGGAAAAGACCCTTATGGCTCATAGATATCCCGGTGAAAGGCGATGATCTTCGAGGTTATTAAAATCAACAAGCCCCTGATGGATTCCATCAACTATAATGCCATTCTCTTTCTGATCAGGGCTGAGGACGTGCTGGATTACGACAGGGCCCAGGATCTGGACCTGTTCACCAGGACGCTCGTTCAGGGGGGGGCCAGGAAGGTTCTGGTGGACATGAGCGGGGTGGAATTTGTCGACAGTCTGGGGCTGGGCGTGCTCATCGAACTGGCCAAGCTGATCAGATCGCACCGGGGGGATATCGCCCTATACAACGTGACTCAGCCCGTGGAGCAGGTGATGAAACCGCTGAATTTCAACCGTTTCATGAAGATATTCTCCACCGGGGAGGAGTACATGAATTTTTTCAGGTCCATCTGATTTCTGATCCGCCCATCGGGCGGCGAAAATTTGCTTGAAAATTGGCGTTCTGCGGTTATTATTAAATCCGAAGGAAGGGGTTGTCCAGGCAGGAAGGATCATGAACATCACAGCGGAAGTTATCAAGATTGCGCCTACCCGGGAGGATGCCGTCGATTACGGCAAGGTCATATTCAGGGTGGATTTCATCAAAAGGGTGGACATCGACTCCTCCTATGATTTCTGGGTCTTCATGAAGACCCTGGTGGACGGGGGCGCCCAGAAAATCATCGGCAACATGAAGGTCGTGGAATATGTGGACAGCTCCGGTATCGGCGTGCTGAT
>CALCJG010000269.1 GCA_937967705.1 uncultured Spirochaetia bacterium | reverse complement strand
CATGACAGACCTTGGAAAATGATATGGCAAGCCCTTGGAGCTCACAGTTGAATACCGCCTGAAATCCGAAAATGCCCTTGATGGAGGAAGAGGTGTGGGAATAGAAGATTCCGCCTACGTATGGGGAGCTTATCTCAGACACTTTTCCGGGAAATATCTTTCCCGGAAACTCTGCCTTCGTTTGGGGCTGGCCCCGATTGTTACCGTCATTAAGTAGGGGAAGGGGGTGGATAGAGAACACAGCCGGGAATTCCGCGCCCCAGCAAGTCTGGAGTATTCATTCAGTAAGGCCCTCACGGGAGCACATCTGGAAATCGTACCCGCCATGAGATTGTTATCCGGTTTGAATTTTAATATCCTTTTCGGGATGGGTTTGAGGTCTTTTTAACCGGCATCTACCGGATTATTTCGATCCACCCTTGTACTGATTGATCATCTCGATCAGTATGGCCACATGCTCGGCAATCATATCCACTGCCATGGCCGGATCTCCTAGTGCATTGAGGGCCACATAAAACTCTGCAATCGCTTTTCTCAGGTTCTGGTCCTTTTGCATGAGATCCTTCAGTCTGGCAGGCTGGGCTCCGGGATTTCTCCCTTTTCCCAGCATCTCATCGACCACACGGCTATGTACTTTATTCAACAGATCAGAATTATCCATTTTGTCCGGCTGCCGTCGAAGGTAAGGGCCGGCCGCCACCTCCTCATTTTTTCGTTTTATCTTCTTCCTTTTTCAAATCCTTCCGGTCATCCTTCTTGTCACCCTTACCGCCGGATTTCCCTGCATCCGCTTCCTCTTTACCCTTTTCCTTTCCGGGCTCCTCAACATCCTCCCGCTTGATATCCCCGGTTACTTTAACCTTCTCAGACAGCTCGTCAAGCAGAGAATCGTATTTTTTCTCCGCGGGAATAACGTTGCCCTTTTCATCCTTCCTGACCTCACCCGCTTCTTTCTTCTTTTTGGGGATTCGGGCATAATTATCATAATGATGTATGACATAGGTGTTGTAATCCACCTTATCATCACCACCCTTTTTCCTTGCAGCCAAAACCTCAAAGGTCGCCTGAATCAGTTTAAAATTGAAATCTTTTACATATTCCCTTATGACTTCCTCCGCCCGGTCAAATTCACCGTTCATCAGGAATGTAGCCGTTAATTTTTCCTTCCTGAACCGGACACGCTTTTCCAATTTTTTTTCGAATTGCTCCTCTTTCTCCTTAGCTTTGGCTTTATCTTTTTCTCCCGCCTTTACACCCTCCCCGGGCTTGGCGGCTTCGGGTTTCTTCTCTTCCTTTTTTCCCGGCTCAACCTTGTCCGGTTCATCCTTGTATTCCAGCACCAGTTCCTTGTAAAAGTTCTCATCGGCTTTGTTCAGAAACCTGTTATAAAAGATGTTTCCCCCTTCCCTCTCAATCTCGAGCAGATGATTGAAAACGGCTTTTTTCATCTCCACATCCTGACTCTCGTAGAGCGCCAGAAATCCATATCTCTTCGCCCTTCTAGCGAATTTTATGCCCTCGATATATTGAGCGACTTTATAGGAATAGAGCTTCGGATTGGAAGCATCGGCTATCGTTTCGAAGTTCCGGCAGATGGATCTGTCCCGATATGCCAGGGTCAGGTAGAGGCGGGCACGTTGATTCTTGGACCTGATTATCATAGGGGCCAGTTTATCCAGAATATTCTTGGCATCCTCAAGATAGATGTTGTTTATCAGCTCTACGCAGAGATCGACCTGTTTCTTCTGGGAATTCCTAATGTTGTAAAAGGAATTCTTGTAATTTGATTGGAGATAAGAGACCTGGGCATTGAAATGGGTCTGGTAGATATCGAAGAACTTCTGATCCACCTTCTCTATCTTTGCCTTTGCCAGATTTGTAAGACCGACATTAAGAAACTCAATAAAATATTTGTTTTCCTTGAGAATCCTCTCAGTGGTCGTCTGATCGGAAAAAGGAAACGCCGGTGTTATAAACACCAGAAGGGAAATCAGAATCATGCCCAAAAAACGCACAGCCTACCCCCTATGCATCTGATAATATAAATATATTATCGGAAAACCTTTTCGAAAATATCAGTGAATAATGGTCTATTCCGATATTTCCAGCTTCCTCTTGGCCACCTCTTTTCCATCCAAGAAGGCCTTTATGCGGTATTTGCCCGGTTTGACAAAGTATTCGGTGGGAATAAAAGATCCCATTTTGAGATATTCCTTGTCGAGTTCATAGCTGATCTGCTTATGATGTTTGTATTCGGCATCATATTTTTCGATTTCCAGGACAAGCTGGTTGGCACCCATCGATTTGCTCTTTCTTCCCACGATAAAAAACACCTTGTCAGCCGCCTTGAAGGATTCCTGTGATGCTGAAAGGGAATTGAAATCGGTCATTTCCTGATTAGAAAGGAAAAGATCCGCTTTACCGTAACTGATGGTAAACATGACAAGATAAAACACTACCGATAGGGCTACTGCCACCAGGAGGACCTTGATCACGATCCCCTTGATGCTCATCCCCTCCGTGAGATTGCGGAATTTTTCCTTCAGACCGGATTCCTCTTCATACTCATTTTCTTCGGTAAGACCCTTGTCCTTATCGTTATTCATAGATTCCCCCGTATTAATATATAACCGTTTCTTTAGGATTCCGACCCAATCCCTGTCACGAACATTTACCAAGGATCAAACCAGAACCTCTATCTGCATACCGACGTATTTTAAGGATAAGCACCAACCCGTAAAAAAGTCAACCATTTCCTTGTGATACCTCATTATCTCAGGAATTGACGATCCCCCGATCAGCGGTTCCCCCGGGACGAGACTCCTTGAGGAAGAGACCCATTATAACCACTGCAAGGAGGGACATCAGACTGCCGAAATAAAAGGGGTAAGCCTTCCCTGCAAAGGAGTAGAGGAAACCAGCGATGAGGCTGGCGGGCAGGAGTGTGATTCCGGTGACAGCGCTGAAAAGCCCCAGGGCGGTGGCCCGCCTGTCTTCCGGGGCCAATTCTGAAACCAGGGCCTTCTCTACGCCTTCTGTAAGGGCGTAATACATCCCGTATCCCGCCCAAAAAAACCAGAGAAGGTAATACGGTCTCCCCGGCATCAGGCCGAAAAGGAAATAAATCAGCGAGTAGAGCAGATACCCCGCCAGGATAACCCGCTTGCGGCCAATCCTGTCCGATACCCCCCCCAGGGGAGTAGACAGGAGGGAGGTTACCAGATTGAAGACCATATACATGAGCAGCACATCCGGAAGGCTGACCCCCATATCCATGCTTCTCATCAGCAGGAACTGATTGCTCGAATTGCCGAGGGTGAAGAGAAAAACTGATATAAAAAACAACTTGAGCCTGCCGTCCAGAAGACGAAAGGAAAGCGGTACAACGGGTTTATCCTGCGGATCAGCCTTGTAAGTCTTCTCCCTGATAAACAGCAATGCCGCAACCCCCAGGAAAGCAGGGATTAGGGAGATGAGGAAGAGCTGGTAGAACCCCTGAATATCAACTATGGTCCCTTCCCTGGGATCAACCAGCTTGCTGCTGATAAAATAACAGATCAGCACGCCAAGAAAAGCCCCGGCATAATCCATGGCTCGGTGATAACCAAAGGCCTTACCCCGCAGACCGCCACCCACGGATTCCGCGATC
>CALCJG010000268.1 GCA_937967705.1 uncultured Spirochaetia bacterium | reverse complement strand
AACAGGAGGCCACCACGCCCACGCCGCGGCCGTCGATGTAGTTCTGGTAGTTGGCCTTTTTGTCCCCCGACATGTTTCCCTCAATGTTGTACTTGAGGAACTTGATGGACTTGTCGTTTTTAATCTGCTCGGAGATCCATTCGCAGGCCACCCAGGTGCAGGCGGTTGTCATGTTCTGTCCTGCGGCGTCGCCGGTATTGTAATAGAACCGGATGTGTACGGTTTCGCCGAAAACGAAGGGTATCATTTCCGTGAGGCGCCCCACCGAAGAGACGCTGTCTGCCTTCTCGGTGATTCGGGCCACGTTGTTCAGGAGCCATTTTTCCAGGTTGAGGGCGCCGGACATGTCCTCGCAGAAGAAGACGGGGGCCCTGAGCATGCGCTGGCGGTTGACGCTGACGGTCACGCCGCCGGCATGATTGCACACCTTGGCTCCCCGGGTTATGGAGCTGACGAGGGCCCCCTCGCTGGTGGCGATGGGAATCGGGATGTAATCGCTGGTATAGTGCCCCCGGACCAGCAGCGGACCCGCTATGCCGAGGGGGATCTGTACCGCCCCGATGTAGTTTTCGATGTTGCCGGCCAGGGTTTCCGGTTCCAGGAGGGATCGGCTGATCTGTTCCAGGCGGGCGCCCGTTACGCCCCGGGCCCATTCCAGCCGGGCCTTGACGGCCTGCTCGCTGAAATGCTTGCTTCCGGGGAAGGGGGGGATGCGCTCCATGTTGTAATCCCGGCTGACCTCCAGGGGCTTTTCCACGGCAAGCTGGCGGGCGATCTCGTCCAGCCTCAGGGCCATTTCGTCCCGTGGCACGAAGATGCCCAGATGCACGTCCTTGGTGGTGTAGTCGTTTCGGATCTGGGCGATTCGCAGCCCCTCGATGGAGTACTCCTTTTCAGTCTTGCCGATGTACATCACGGTAATTTCGTCACCCTGCCTGGCCAGCAGGTTCCACTCCGTTACGATCCCCAGCCCCCGGTGGGAGATGTCCGTAAGAAGCCCGGTGTAGGATTTTCCGTTGATGATGAAGAATACGGCCGGCATGCGGCCCTGATGATAATATCGGCGGGAAAGAGTACGCCCTTCGCCGGTTTCTTTTCCTTCACAGGTCATGAGGTGATGCTCCTGAAATTCGGGAATTACGCTTGGTTCCTCCCCCTGGGGGTGCGTTCCCGAGAGGATGAGCAGAATAACCGGGAAAAAATATTTTGTCAAGCCGGAGATTGGTAGGGATAATAATTCTTCTTGACGGATGCCGGGGGAGTGATTCAAATTATGGCTTCGGTCCTTATTCAGGGGGCATGCGGCAGGGATTTCAGCGTAAGGGAGATATCCGGAAGGGTAGCACGGTTTTCATGGGACAGAGGAAAGTTCATACCGGGGAGATCGGGAAGGCGGTCTATGATCTGATTTACAGCTCCAGCTTCTTCCTTCCGGCAGGGGTGCTGGTTGCACTGCAGGGTATGAGGGACGGGGAGACCGACCGGACCGGGAAGGAAACCCTTGCGGTGCTCTGTGACAACGCACAAATGGCCCCGGAGGACCGTCTGCCCCTGTGCCAGGACTGCGGCGCCGTAATCGTCTTTCTGGAACTGGGACAGGAGGTCTGCCTGCAGGGGCCTGGGCTCGGGAATTCCATAAACCTCTATACAGCCCGGGCCTATGAAGAGTTTTACCTCAGAAAATCCATCGTGAGCGATCCCCTGAGGCGGGTTAACACCGGGACCAACACACCCTGCTTTATCCATACGGACATTGTGGAGGGAGACAGGATCAGTCTCACGGTCTATCTCAAGGGGGGAGGCTCGGAAAATATGACCCGGCTTAAAATGTTCCGGCCAACCGCCTCACCGGACGAGATCGTCCTCTTCGCGGCGGAAAGCGTGCGGGAGGCGGGTCCCAATCCCTGCCCTCCGGTATTCTTGGGTATCGGCATCGGCGGGACCGCCGATGCGGCCATGATCAACGCCAAGAGGGCCGTACTTCGGGGGGTCAACACCTCTCATCCTGATCCCTTTTACGCCCATCTGGAGCAGAGAGTTCTTGAGGCGGTCAACGCCACGGGAGTGGGACCCCTGGGTTACGGGGGAAAAAACACGGCGGCAGGGGTTTACATACGGGAGGCCCCGTCGCATATCGCCTCCCTTCCGGTGGCGCTTAACATCAATTGCCATTCTCTCAGGTACAGAAAAATCGAGCTATGAGCATGGATTCCTGGAAGAGCATCATCACCCCTTTTGACGAGACCGTGGCGCGTTCCCTCAGGGCGGGAGATCACGTCCGGCTCAGCGGCGTTCTCTTCACGGCCCGGGACAAGGCCCATGAGCGGATAGGACGAATTCTAAAGGAGGGTGGGAAACTGCCGTTCGATCTGAAGGATCAGGTTCTCTATTACGTGGGCCCCAGTCCCGCCCCCCCGGGGCGCATCGTCGGAGCGGCCGGGCCCACCACCTCGTCCCGCATGGACCCCGCCACGGAGATGATGCTGAAGCTGGGCGTGCGGGGATTCATCGGCAAGGGCAAACGTTCGGATCATGTCATAAGCCTGCTGGGACAGTACGGTGCGGTCTACTTCGGCACCTACGGGGGGGCGGCGGTCTACCTAAGCCGATGCATCACCTCCTCCCGTCTGGTGGCCTTCGAAGATCTGGGTCCCGAGGCCGTTTACCGGTTCGAGGTGAAGGATTTCCCGGCGATTGTAGTGAACGACACGGAGGGCGGAGATACCTATGAGGCTGCAATTCGACGAAGCGTCCGGCTTTGACCGCTTTCAGGAGGAACTCGCTGGCCGGCTGAAGTCCCGGGACGTTCGGAGCATAGAGAGGCCCGATCTGCGTGCCTCGGCGGTGATGATGCTGCTGATGAACAAGGAGGGTGAGGCTCATGTGCTGCTCACAAAGAGAACGGACAAGGTGACCACGCACAAGGGGCAGATATCCCTCCCGGGAGGAAAGTATGACGGGGGGGATGGCACCCTTCTCGACACAGCCTATCGTGAAACCTGCGAGGAGGTGGGCATAGGGAGGGAGAAAATCACCTATCTGGGACGCTTTGACGATTTTATCTCCCTCTTCGGTTTCCATATAGCCACGTTTGTGGGGACCATTTCCTATCCCCAGGAGTATCGTATCAATGCCGATGAGATTGATGAGTATATAGAGGTGCCTCTGCGCATCTTCCAGGACAGGGAGTATCACAAGATTCAGTATTATGAGCATGAGGGACATGAGTACAAGGTGTACCATTACCTCTTCGACCGTTTCGAGATCTGGGGACTTACGGCCCGCATACTGACCGATTTTGCCGCCAAGGTGCTGCAGGATTGTCAGGAGCGATGAGCGGGGATTTTATTGGAAAGGGTGATTTCATGATTACCGTTGGTATAGATATAGGATCCATTACGACCAAGGCGGCCCTCATCAGGGACGGAGAACTGGCCGCGGTCAGCCTGGCCTTTACGGGATACAACTCCGAAGCGGCAGGCAGGGCCGTTTTCGAAAAGCTTCTGGCGGAGGCGTCCCTGGATACAGAGAGAGTGGACCGAATCATCTCCACGGGTTACGGGCGCAACAGCGTGACTTTCGCCGACAAGGCTCTTACCGAAATAACCTGCCATGCGGCAGGGGCCCATTTCATCGATCCCTCGGTGCGTTCCATCATTGACATCGGCGGCCAGGACAGCAAGTCCATCGTCGTGGACGATAAGGGGAAGGTAAAGGACTTTGCCATGAACGACAAGTGCGCCGCCGGTACCGGCCGCTTCCTGGAGGTCATGGCCAGGGCTTTGGAGCTGGATCTGGAGGAGTTCGGGCGGATGTCCCTGGATGCGGAAAAACCCTCCCGCATCAGCAGCCTCTGCACCGTATTCGCCGAATCAGAGGTAATCTCCCTCATATCCAAGGGGGAGAGCCGGGAAAACATCATAGCAGGCATACACGAATCCATTGCATCCCGCATAACGGCCATGGCCCGCAGAACCGGGGTGGTCTCTCCCGTCATGATGACGGGGGGAGTGGCCAAGAACGCCGGAATCGTCAAGGCCATCGAGGACAAGCTGGGGACGAATCTAATAATTTCTCCCCAGTCCCAGATGACCGGGGCCATCGGCGCTGCCTTTCTGGCGATGGGATGACGGAACGGGGAGGATTTTGTGAAGGAAGTCATGGAAATATTTAGCCACACTCTGATGATCACATCTTTCATTTTCGTAATGATGCTGGTCATCGAATATGTCAACATCATTACCAGCGGGGCCTGGCGCGAAAGGCTTTCCCGTAGCCGTATCGGCCAGTATCTTGTAGCCGCTTTCCTGGGGGCGCTGCCGGGCTGTCTGGGTTCCTTTATGGTGGTCACCATGTACATACATTGCGTGGTCTCCTTCGGAGCCCTGCTTACGGCCATGATTGCCACGGTGGGCGACGAGGCCTTCCTGATGCTGGCCCTTATGCCAAAACAGGCTGTCGCTCTCACGGCGCTTCTCGTGGTGCTGGGTGTGGCCGCGGGCTTTGTGACCGACCTGATCCTCAAAAACCGGAACGTAGCCTCGCCCATGCAGTGTGAGGGACTTCAGATACATGAACCGTATCAGTGCGACTGCTATCCTTCCCGCAACAGTCTGCAGCAGCTGAAGAAATGCACTCTGGCCCGGGGAGTGCTGATACTGGCCATTGTGCTCATTATGATCCTGCTGCTGACCAATCAGTTCGAGCTGAGGGAATGGGGCTGGGCCAAGGTTACCGTACTGGTTTCACTGCTGGCGGCTCTCTTTATCGTGACCACCGTGCCGGATCATTTTCTGGAGGAGCATCTCTGGGAGCACATTGCAAAGAAGCATGTGCCGAGGATTTTCCTCTGGACCCTGGGGGCCTTTGTCGTACTGCATCTCCTGGTGCAGAATTTCCACGTCAAGGATTACGTAAACCATAATCAGTGGATCATGCTGCTGGTGGCTGCCGCTGCCGGCATCATTCCGGAATCAGGACCTCACATGATCTTCATTACGATGTATGCCCAGGGGATTATACCCTTCAGCGTTCTCTTCGTCAATTCCATGGTGCAGGACGGACACGGCATGATCCCCCTGCTGGCCCATTCACGGAAGGATTTCATCCTCATAAAGGCGGCGAAACTCCTGCCGGCACTCCTGTTGGGATACGCGATGATGCTGATGGGGTATTAGGTTGAAAGCCAGATGAAAAGAATTTCTGAAGAGGTCAGTGAGGCCATCTCCCAGGTGTTCATCACGATGCAGGTAAAGAAACTGGATGATACCGCCCGGCGGCTGATCGAGGAGCATCGGTTCAATCTGGAACTGGGGATCGGTTACTATTCCCTGGATCTTTATCCCCCCGAATACTTTCGGGAATTGTCACGCTGGCTGAGAAAGCTGAAACTGCGCCTCACCGTTCACGCACCCTTCAACGAGCTGTTCCTGGGAGCGCCGGACAGCAAGATACGCAAAGCGTCGGTGGATCGTCTGAACAGGGCCTTCGCGGTTATCCGTTACTTCAGGCCCGAGTCTGTGGTACTGCATCTGAATTACGAGGAGAAGCGTTTCCGCTTTGTTTACGACGACTGGTTCAGCTTCATCATACCCAACCTGAAACGGTATGCCGAAAAGTGCCGGATGATGGGCTCCTTCCTCTCTATTGAGAATGTATACGAGGAGACTCCCGAGGCAATGAACCATGTGTTCCGGTCTCTCCGGGGTTATGCGGCGGGACACTGCGTGGACGTGGGGCACATCCACGCCTTCTCCCAAACAGACCTGCGGCACTGGCTGAAGGTGCTGGGGCGCTATGTGAGGCAATTCCACCTGCATGACAACGGGGGAGGTCGGGATGCGCACGGTCCCATCGGGAGCGGGAGTATAGATTTCGATTACCTGAGGGACTTTATCGCTTCCATGCGCAGAAAACCCCTGATCACCCTGGAGCCTCACAGAGAAGAGCATATCTGGGAGACCCTGGAGGGGTATGTGCGGTTTCGGCTGAATGAGGCAATGAGGAAACGTCGCTGATGAATCAGGCGATGGCGTCGAAGAAGGTGCCGGGCTGTGCGGCGAGAACACTCCTTTGCGTTACCTTACCGGCGGAATTATATTCCGATTCGAAGGTGTTACGGGATATTCCCATGAGCTTCATGTGGTCGCTTTCCACGGGCTTGGAATAGGCGATGTTGGACTCGGTTCTCCGGGTAACCGCATGTATCTGCTCCACCTTCCCCTGATCGTAAACCGGCCAGACATAGAGCTTTTCCGAGCGGATTTTATTGCTCTGCAGGGTATTGATATTGATTTCTGAAAAACCGCTGGAGATCTTCATGGATTTATTTTCGGACTGGTGATGAGTTTTCTTGAGAATTTTCGCAACAGAAAGAGGGAAATACTGTCCTCCTATAAAGGAGGACGCCCGGGAGGATCAGGGTTTTACTCCCGGAAAAGACTTGACGGAATTTAAAATCTTACCTCAATACTGCGGACAGAAGGCGGGAAATAAAGATAAACTCGCGTTCCGAGGCTAGGTTCTAATGTAGACTGCCGGTTCATGCATATGCCCATTTTCGAAATAATCGAAATCAAAAACTTATGGACAAAGCGCTTGCCCTTTTGCTATTGATACATGATTTTGTACGGAGGTTTCTCAATGCACAGTCTTGGTATTAATATCGGTTCCTCGAATGTCAAGGTCACCATGCTGGAGGGGTTGACCATTCTGTGGAGCGAGGTGATACCGCATGATGGTAATGTGCGCCATACCCTTGATCGGATTCTGAGCTCCAAGGATTTGCCCGCCGATCTGAAGTCGATGGTCACGGGAACCGAGGGGCGCCATCTCCTGAACATCAACAGCGTCATCGAGCCTTTGTGCATCGAAGAGGCCCTGTCCCATGTAAATCAGAAGGTTGATGCCGTTGTGTCGCTGGGGGGAGAGGACCTGGTGGTCTACACCATCGATCAGAAGGGTAAAATCATAACGAACTTTTCCGGCAACAAATGCGCGTCCGGCACGGGGGAGTTCTTCAAGCAGCAGCTGGGCCGGATGGATATGAGGCTTCGGGATATCAATGACATCCCCGAGGACAGCTGCGTGATGAAGCTTTCCGCCCGCTGTTCCGTATTCATGAAGAGCGACTGCACCCATCGTCTCAACAAGGGCGAGGCCACCAAGGGGGATATTGTCCTCTCCCTGAGCGATGTGATGGCCACCAAGGTCATCGATTTCCTCAACAGGGCCCGAATCAGCGCGGGACGTGTCCTTCTCGTCGGGGGGGTCACGCTCAACAAATACATCATACGCTACATTCGGGAGCGCATGCCTCAGATAGAATTCGTCATCCCCGAGCAGGCTCCCTATTTCGAGGCCTATGGCGCGGCGCTGCTGGCCAAACAGTCGGGCAGCCTCCTGCCGGCCAGGAAGGATCTCTTCAAGGCTGGCAGGGTGCAGTTCAAGACCTTCAAGAGCCTCAAGAGCGCCGAGGGCCGCGTGAAATACCTCCCTTCGCAGAAGACGAAGGTACGGGCGGACCGGGAATACATCCTGGGAGTGGACGGGGGTTCTACGACAACGAAGGCCTGCCTGATCGACATCGAGACCAGCGAGGTGACCGCCTCCTTCTACGGGAGGACTCACGGCGATCCCGTCCGGGCCCTGAAAAACTGCCTCATCGAGATGAAGAAGCAGATCCGGGAGGATATCGGCGACGGCAAGATTAAGATCACCTTGGCTTCCACGACGGGCTCCTCCCGGGAGATCCTCGGCGTGTTCCTGGAGACTCCGGCGGTCTACAACGAGATCATCGCCCACGCCGTGGGAACCACCTTCTATAATGAGGATATCGACACCATCTTCGAGATAGGCGGTCAGGACGCCAAATACGTCTTCCTGAAAAACAAGGTGCCCATTGATTACGCCATGAACGAGGCCTGTTCCGCCGGTACGGGATCCTTCCTCGAGGAGTCCGCCCAGGGGGATCTCAACATAGCCCATGCCTGGGAGATCGGACCCATCGCCGTGGAGGCGAAGGAGCCCCTCAAGTTCGGGGAGCATTGCTCAGCCTTCATTAATTCGGACATACGCAACGCCATACAACAGGGGGCCAGCCGGGAGGACATTACCGCCGGCATCGTGACCTCCATCGTTTCCAATTATCTCAACCGCGTCGTGGGCAACCGCACCATCGGCAACCGTGTGGTGCTGCAGGGGGGGGTGGCCAAGAACAGCGCCGTTCCCCTGGCCTTTGCCATGCTGATGGAAAAGGACATACTGGTTCCGCCCGATCCGGAGCTGATGGGATGCTTCGGCGTGGGTATACTGGCCCGCCAGAAACTGGAGGAGGGTTTTCTCTCGAAGTCATCCTTTGACATCGATGAGATCCTGTCCACGGAGATCATCTACGAGCGGGAATTCAAATGCAAGGCCTGCGACAATTACTGCCCAATACGGGTGCTCAACGTGAACGGGCACAAGTACATGTTCGGGGGGCGGTGCAACAAGTATGCCAATGTGAGGAAGAAGAAGGTCTTTGACGAGAGCCGGGTGTTCAACTATATCGACCGGCGGAACGATCTCCTCTTCATCGAATGCGCGCCGGACCCCGAAAAGCTTGTCCGGAAGCGGGATTACACCGTGGGGATACCAAGGTGTTTCTCCATATACTCCCTCTGGCCCCTCTATTCCTGGTTCTTCCATCTCCTGGGAGTACCGGTCATGCTCTCCAAAAACGTCTCCCACGAGGGAACGGCGCGGGTGGAGAGCAGTTACTGTTTTCCCGCGGAGATCGCCCACGGAGCGGTTCAGGACGTATTCGATCACGACGTGGATTACATCTTCCTGCCCCATTACCGGGACATGGAAAGCTACGAGGAGGATGTGACGGCCAACTTCTGCCCCATCACCCAGAGCCTTCCCTATTACATCAAGAAGGCCTTCCCGGAAATTCCCGAGGAAAAATACCTGACGCCGGTCGTGAGTTTCTGGTACGGCGTGGAGAAGGCCCGGGAATCCTTCGAGGAAATGGGAGCCCGTTTGGGATTTTCGGAAAGGGAATCCCGCCGGGCGTTCGAGGAGGCTTTGAAACATCAGGAAGAATACCACCGCAAAGCCGGTGAGCTGGGGCGGGAGGCGATTGATGAAGCGAGGAAGGCGGAACGTCCCGTGATCGCCCTCCTGGGTCGTCCCTACAATGCCTTCACGGCGGATGCCAACATGGGCATACCCCGCAAGTTTTCCACCCGGGGATATTCCATCATTCCTTTTGATATTCTGCCCTTCGGGGAAGAGGGGATCTATCCCAACATGTACTGGTATTACGGACAGCAGGACATGAAGGCGGCAACGCTCCTCAAGAGTGAAAAGAACATCTACGTCACCTACATCAGCAATTTTTCCTGCGCTCCGGATTCCTTCATGCTGCATTATCTCAAATGGATCATGGGAACCAAGCCCTTTCTCATCCTTGAGCTGGATTCGCACACCGCGGATGCCGGTGTGGACACGCGTATAGAGGCCTTCCTGGACATCATCGAGGGCTACCGCTCCAAGGTCTTCGATGAGGATTCGGATCGTTATGACAACGGGCTCCGTTTCGTAAGGGACGGGCTTATGATACACAACACCCTCACGGGGGAGAAAATACCCGTAAAGAACAATCCTCGGATCAAACTGCTCCTGTCCAATATGGGAAGGCTTTCCGCGGAACTCCTGGCGGCCTCCGTACGCTCCTTCGGGATAAATGCCGAGGCCATGCCGGTGCCCGACGTCTATACCCTGCAGATGGCCCGCAATCACGCCTCGGGGAAGGAATGCGTTCCCTCCCACCTGGTCCTGGGAAGCGCGCTGAAATATTTCGCCTCCGGAAAATATCGCAAGGACGAAATCTATCTCCTCTTCGTGCCCACCACGACAGGGCCCTGCCGAACGGGGCAGTATTTTGTTTTTTACGAGAACCTCTTCCGGGATCTGCGTCTGGAAAATGTCGTGGTAATGACGCTGGATTCCGACAACTCCTACACGGAGCTGGGACCAGACTTCTCCAAATACGGGTGGTGGGGTCTCGTGATCAGCGATTTCATGAAGGACATCGAAACCTCACTGCGCACCTGCGCCGCCGATCCCGCCGCTGCGATGGCCCGCTACGACGAGCTCTGGCACCGCCTCATAGGCATAGCCGAGAAGAACGTCACGGAGATCATACCGGCCCTCAGGGAAATCGCCGGAGAGATAGCTAAAATTCCCCTGAAGAAAACCATCGACGAGTGTCCCAAGGTGCTGGTGGTGGGGGAGATCTACGTGCGGCGCGACGATTTTGCCGTGGATGAGCTCATCGGGCATTTCAGCCGCCGGGGCATCATCGCCAAGGTCTCGGGCATCACGGAATGGATATATTACTGCGATTTCGTCCGGGAGTTCGATCTGAAGAAGCGCCTGCGCCTCATCCCCTGGTATCGGCGGCCTTTTTCCCGGGTAATGAGGGATCTTATCGGCTGGAACATCGAGCAATGGTACAAACACCGGGTGGAGCACAGGATCAAGGAGGCGCTGGGAGCAACCGGGCTCATCCCCAAATCACCTCATGACATGCGGAAGATCATGGCAAACACTGAGGAGAATTTCGTGAGCCACGAGCTCTATTCCGAGATCAGCGTCTCCACCGGCGTGGCAGCAACGGCCATGAGCGACGGTTATTCCGGCATCGTAAACATCTCCCCCTTTGCCTGTCTCATCGGAAGGGTTATCGAGGGGCTCTTTACCCCCTGGGCGCGGGAGAAGAAGTATCCCGTGATCTCCATTGAGATTGACGGCAATCTTCTGCCCCCCGGCGTCATCAACAAGCTTGAGATTTTCATGCTGAACGTGCTGCGTTTCCGCGATAATCCCGACATCTTCGCCATGGTTGAGCGGGAGGGGGCGGAAGCCGTCGGGCTGAGCCGGAAAATCATCAGGAGCTGAGTCTGTTCGGGGAAAATGGGATTCCGGGGGTGGTGGGTGTGCCGCATAACGGCTTGGAATTCTGTCGCCGTATCGCCGCTTTTGGGGCGATCCTGCTCCTGGCATCGCTCCTTTCCGCGGGGGTTCCCGGAGAATCCCTTCTCCGGGAAGGGGATGTCATCTTCCATGAGTCGCTGTCCCCTCAGGCGAAGGCCATCCGCCTGGCCACCGGATCACGCTACACTCACGTGGGTATCCTTTTCCGGCATGGGGGTTCCTTCGCTGTTTTCGAAGCGGTGCAGCCGGTCAAGGTCACGCCGCTGAGGGATTTCATCCGGCGGGGCAGGGACGGGCATTACGTCATCAAAAGGCTCAGGAATTATGATTCGGTGATGTCAGCCGCCTTGATTGACCGGATGAAGCAGATGGGGCGCTCCTGGCTTGGGAAGAACTACGACTGGTACTTCGAATGGAGCGACCGCCGCATCTACTGCACCGAGCTTGTATGGAAGCTCTACGAAAGGGCGGCCGGCGTGCGGGTTGGGAAGCTCTCCCGCCTGGGCGATCACGACCTGTCCCACCCCTATGTGCGGAAAATCCTACGGCGGCGCTACGGCAGCCGCATACCCCTCAATGAAAAAGTCATCACCCCGCGGGCGATGTTCGAGGCGGAAAATCTCGTAACGGTGATATCCGCCCCGTAACAGCTATTTACAGTGCGTAACCGATGGATAAAATGATTCCCCCGGGCTGGATTACTGTTATGGTGTCTTTAGATTTCTGAGAAAGCTTTTTACCTTCTTCCACCGTATAGGGGTCCTTCTTGGTTGTAAAAGCTGCACCGAACTCAATATAGATTTTACTGTCCCCGCCCAGCTTCCATGCATACAGGGCCGTGACGTTGATGGTGGTTACAGGCTTTAGTTTTAATTTGACCGTTTCCTCCTTGGTAATGCCGTTCTCATCTATGGTCTCCAGCTTTGTATCAGTGGTTGCGCTGCCGCTGCCGGTATTGTAGGCAGCCCCTAAACCAAAAGCTAAACCGTAAGGGTAGTGCGTGTAGAAACGGGTTCCCCCGGAAAGTCGCCATCCCCATAATCCATATCCCAAACCTGCATTCAGGCTGAAGGGAGAAGCGATTTGCTTGTCAATTCTCAACCCGAAGAGGCCGGTATAACCGTTCCAGCCGCTTTCCAATTCGAAGAAGAGGTCCTTTGTTGGAAGGGAAGGGGCTTTCGCGATCTCCTCCTTCTTCTCTTCCCTGGGCTTACCGGGCTCCTCCGGTTTTTTGGCCGGTTCCGGCTGGGAGAACATCACTACCCGTCCGTCGTCGAAGACGATTCGGGACACCTGGTCGCGGGGATAGACGTCGAAGACCTTGGGACCCTCGGGATCGTATTCGATATTCTTGGGGGTGATCTGTATGATCTTCCCCTTGATGACCTTTCCGTCCTTCAGGTGGATCTCATCGGCCCTGAGAGGAGCGAGGAAAAGCAGAAAAGCGATGGCAGTGAGACAGATGCGGGATTTCATATTCGTCACCGGATCAATCATGGAATGTGTACGGCTTGCCCCTGCCGGTATACGATTCTGTTAAGGACGGCAGGATGTTGAGCGTTAACCTTTCGCAGGATGGCAAGAAAACCCGGATGTGTCAAGAAAAAGTGACCGGAGTAAACGGCTTTTTTCCCCTTTGCGTCTGATGTCGAAACGACTGCCTGCTATTTCCGCTGAACGGTGAACATCAGGTTCAGCGGGATCTCCCGGAATCTTTTTCCCAATTGCTCTCTTTCCCTCAGAGCATCGCTGATGTAGAGCTCCTTCTCTCCCCTCTGTAGAGCACCTCTCAGCTTGAAATACCTCTCTGTATACAGTTTTCCGGAAGCTCTGATCGCGATTGTTTTCCCGCTTCGGAAGGTCAGAAGGAACCAGCTGTCCCTCAGGCCCAGATGCGGATTGGGGGCAGAGCCTTCCGCTATCGTTACCTTCACGGCAGCGGGCCCGAAGATCTCTTTGAAGCCCTTTAGGATGTCGGGAGTATTCCATCCGGTCTGGACGCTGCTCAATTCATGCACCCGGACAGTGTCGTCCTTCCATTCCTGTGAAAGGACCTGTAGCATACGAAAAATCAGGGCCTTGCAGTAACAGGTTTTCTTCTCCCCTGCAGTTGCTTCTACAGTAAACGCGTCATAGCGCAGTGTTTCTGATTGCCTGTCCGGGGTTCTCTTGAGGGTCAGAAGATCGGGGGGGGGGGGCGGAAGGGGTGGCGGTGGGGTTGCCGGCGGCGGGGGCGGAACGGTACGCGGTTCGCCTCTACGGCGCGGCCGACGCCGCCGATCCGCTCCGGCAGTACGACGCAGCCGACGCGACGCGGTTCGTGCTCCCGCTCGAAGGCGGCCCGGGCGACGTTTGGTGGTCGGTCGCGGCGGCGTCCGC
>CALCJG010000267.1 GCA_937967705.1 uncultured Spirochaetia bacterium | reverse complement strand
TCTACACTCTTTCCCTACACGACGCTCTTCCGATCTGGAGTCTCCCCGTGGATGCAATCCGCCGGTCATCACGGCGTAACGGATGACGACAGGAAAAACGTTCTCACGGTGACGTGGAACGACGTTGCGGGCTTCGAGCGCGTGGCGGCGGAGAACCGCGGAGAGATCGCGGGATTCATCACATCACCCTATCACCACCCCGCCTTTGCGGACAACGAACTGCCCGCCGAGGGCTATTGGCAGAAGATCGAGGCGATCTGCCGGCGGGAAGGGATCCTCATCATCACCGACGACATACGCGCTGGGTTCCGCCTCGACATGCGGGGTTCCGACCAGTACTTCGGATACCGGAGCGACCTCATCTGTTTCTGCAAGGCCCTGGCCAACGGTCATCCCATATCGGCACTGGTGGGAACGCGGGATCTCATGGGCGCCGCCTCAAAAGTTTTCTACACCGGAAGCTACTGGTTCTCCGCAGTCCCCATGGCTGCAGCGGTGGCCAATCTCAGGGAGATGAAGCGGATCAACGCCCCCAGGGTCATGCTCGAACGGGGCAGGAAGCTCCTTGACGGTCTTGTCCGCATCGCCCAGGGTCACGGATACGATCTCAAGGTGACCGGCGTCCCGTCGATGCCGTATCTGCGCATCACCAACGACCCCAGCCTGATGCTGCATCAGGACTGGTGCGCCGAATGCACAAAACGGGGCGCCTACTTCACGTCCCATCACAACTGGTTCCTCTCCACGGCGCATACGGACCGGGACCTGCAGCAGACCTGGAACATAGCCGACGACGCATTCAAGGTCGTCAGGAAAAAGTACGGAGATTCCTTCTGATTACCCTCCCTGGCTGCCGGGTAACGGGAACGCGATCAGCGTTTCCAGACTTCCCCTCGGGGAGGATGCCGAAAGCGGGGTGAAATTTGCCGCTGAATATTTTGTAAGGAGAGTGTTATGCCAATCACCGATCAGGAAATCAAGGACTTAAAGGAAACAGCCCGCCGGATCAGACACGACATCATCGACACCACCGTTTGGGCGGGGGGTGCGCATATCGGCGGGGGGATGAGCATGGTGGAGATACTCACCATCCTCTATTTCAAATATCTGAAGATCGACCCGACCCGACCGGGCTGGGAGGAGCGCGACCGCGTGGTGCTCTCCAAGGGGCACGGCGGGGCCGGTTACGCGCCGGTTCTGGCGAATCGCGGCTATTTCGACCGCGCCGAGCTCAAGGATTTCAACCACTTCATGTCCAACTTCGGAATGCATCTGGATTCCCTCAAGGTCAAGGGGGTGGACGTCTCCACGGGTTCCTTGGGACACGGCCTCTCCATGGCGGTGGGACTAGCCCTCGGCGCCAGGCTGCAGAAGAAGGAATGGCTCACCTACTGCATACTGGGGGACGGGGAGTGCAACGAGGGAAGCGTATGGGAGGCGGCCATGGCGGCGGCCCATTACAAGGTCACCAACCTGATCACCTTTGTGGACCGCAACAAGCTGATGATTGACGGCCTCACGGAGAAGGTCATGTCGGTGGAGCCCTTCGCGGACAAGTGGAAGGCCTTCGGATTCATCGTCAAAGAGATCGACGGTCACAGCTTCAGGGAGCTTGCGGACGCCATAGATTTCGCCCAGGGGGAAAAGACCGCACCGGTGGTCGTCATAGCCCACACCAAGAAGGGCCGGGGCGTGGATTACATGGAAGACGAGGTCAAGTGGCATTACGGCAGCATCGATTCCGAGCTGGCCAAGAAGGCCCACGCCTCGGTAGACCGTATGGACTGAAAATAATTGACGATTACCGCGATAGGAAATAGAGGAGAACTATTATGGCAAAGGAAGTGACTGGAACCACCTGGACCGTTTACGACGCCAACACCATGACACAGGCGGAAATCTACGGCGCCGTTCTCTGCGAGCTCGGCGATAAACATCCCAATATCGTTGGGCTCTCGGCGGACCTTGCAAAATCGACCAAGATCGGCGTTTTCGGGGACAAGTTTCCCGAGCGCTTTTTCAATGTTGGAATAGCCGAGCAGAACATGTTCGGAGTGGCCGCGGGGCTGGCCAAATCGGGCCTCCTGCCCTTCGTGTCCACCATGGCGGCCTTTACCGCGATGCGCGGCCTGGAACAGGTCCGGACGGACATCTGCTATCAGAAACTGGACGTCAAGATGATCGCCACCCATGGCGGCGTCTCCTTCGGAGCGGCGGGAACGACTCATCACTGCACGGAGGACATCGCCATCATGCGGTCCCTGGCCAACATGACCGTCATCGTTCCGGTAGACGGGATCGAGACCGCCTGCGCCGTACGGGCCTGCGTGGATCATCCCGGGCCGGTCTACATACGCATCGGCCGCGGTTTTGAACCCCTCTACTACACGGACGAGAACTACGGCTTCCAGATCGGCAAGGCCGTGACCATTTCCGAGGGAACCGACATCACCCTCATCTGCTGCGGGGTCACGGTGCTGCAGGCGTCCCAGGCGGCCCAGACCCTCAAGGAGCAGGACGGCCTCTCCGTGCGGGTTCTCAACATGCACACCATCAAACCCATAGACGAGGAGGCAATCATGAAGGCCGTTCTCGAAACGCGGCGCATCATCACCCTGGAAGACCACAATATCTTCGGCGGCATGGGAAGCGCCGTTGCGGACGTCATCGCTAAGAGCGGCAAGGGATGCGCCTTTGAGAAGGTGGGCATCCCGGACTGTTATTGCGTTGTCGGCTACCCGGAAGACCTCTACTGCCACTACAAGCTCGACTCCGACAGCATCGTAGACAAGGTCCGCGAGGTGATGGGCCGGGACTTCGAGGAAGACGAGAGCTGGGAAGACGAGGTGTAATATGGCGACGGAAAGAGAACTGCTCGCATCGAGACTCTTCACCCGGGCGGTCTTCCCGGTAATGAAGGTCATCCTGAATGACGATCCGAAGATGAAGGAAAAGTTTAAAGAGGTTGAGGCAAAGATCCAGTTTATCGCCCGGGACGCTGCGGGACCGGTGGGCGCCTGGCTGATCTTCGACAAGGGGGAGTTCCGCGTGGAGCAGGGGATTTGCCCCGCCCCGGACATCACCTTCTCTTTCGGCTCCGTGAAGAAGATGAACGACATGCTGGCGGGCAAGCCGGTGATCCCGGGGATCAAGGGACTTACCAGGTTCGGCCTCCTGGTCAAGGTGCTGGGGCTCCTGATGGCTCTCAAGATCATGATGCCCAACGCCAGACCCAAGGACCCGGCCAAAAAACGCCTGAAGGTCAAGCTCGCCTTCTACATGATCACCACGGCTCTCAGCCAGTACAACAAGGGCGGGGATCCCGACATGGTGAAATGGACCTCCAAACAGCCGGACCGGATCTATCAGATCACCGTGGACGGCGAGGAGATTGCCGCCTACCTGCGGGTCAAAGGGGGCAAGAGCAAGGCGGGGCGGGGCGTCTACGAACGCAAACGGCCCTTCGTTCACATGCGCTTTCACGGCGTGGACGGGGCCCTGGCGGTCCTCCTGCGCGACGTGGAGTTCGTTGAGGGCGTGGCCAAGGGAAAGGTCAGCATCGAGGGCTCCCCGGAATACGGGGCCCAGATCAACGACTTCATGCAGCGCATTCAGGCCATGCTCACCTGAAACATTATAAACAGCAATACGGGCTGACGTTATTCCGGGGGAGCGCGGGAAGAAGCGCTCCCCCGGGGGAAAGTCGGCACTAAGTCAATCAAGAGGAGAGAGATGGCAGAAAGAAAGAGTGCGGTTTCGGCGTTGAAAAAGCTCAAACCGGTAAAGTATCATACGGAAACCTTCGAGAAGATCTCGGAGGAAAAGCGGGACCGCATCATCAACGCTGCCCTGGCGGAGATATCGGCCAAGGGATTCACCGCGGCCAACATCAACCTGATAGCAAAGAACGCCGGGATCAGCATCGGTTCCATGTACCAGTACTTCAACGCCAAGGAGGACCTCTTCCTCACGGTGCTCGACGAGGGCTACCGGATCATCGAGCGCTCCCTGCAGGAGATCGACCTGGTCAGCGGCGACATCTTCGACAAGCTGGAACAGATCCTCCTGCACATACAGAAGTACGCCCGGGAATACCGTCTGCTCAACCAGCTCTACCTGGAAGCGACCACCCAGGGGCTCACGCACATCTCCCAGAAGATTTCCCTCAAGCTGGAAACGATCTCCTCGGTCTTCTACCAGTCCATCATACGCCGGGGGCAGGAAGAGGGCGTCGTGGACAAAAAGATCGATCCCCAGACGGCCTCCTTCTGCATCGACAACATCATCCTGCTCCTGCAGTTTTCCTATTCCTCCGCCTACTACCGGGAGCGCATGAAGATCTTTGCCGGGGAAAAGGCCCCGGAGGAGGACGCGCGGATCGCCCGGGAGATCATGTATTTTCTCAGGAAGGCCCTCGCCCCGTAGCGGGCGTTTTAGCACCCGATTCAACCCATTTATGGAAGGGGCTTCGGTCCCTTTTTTCATGCCCCATCACCCCCCGGCCCCGGGGCAATAATGATTGACAAAGCGTTTTTCCCGTTATAGGATAGCGGTCAACCTCGAAGGAACGGACGGGAGGCCGGGTATGGGCAGAGTCAACAGGGACAATTACAACATAAGGATCAAGTTCTGGGGGACCAGAGGTTCCATACCCACACCGGGGGCCTACTTCATCAAATACGGCGGCAACACACCCTGCGTGGAGATGCGCTGCGGCGGGACCATACTGATCTTCGACGCCGGCACGGGGCTCCGGGAACTGGGGGCCTCGCTGCTGCACGAGTTCGGCGGGAGCCCCGGGGAGTATCACATCCTCATCAGCCACACCCACTGGGACCACATACAGGGTTTCCCCTTCTTCCACATCGCCTATCTTCCCGGAAACGAGGTGACCTTCTACGGGGGCAACAGCGTCTCGGCCCTGGAAAAGCTGATCTTCGGCCAGATGGACCGGGAGTACTTTCCCGTAACCCTTCACGAGCTCTCCTCGAAGGTGACCTTCAAGACATTGCTGGAAAATCCCTTCTTCATCAACGACGTGAAGATCTTCTTCACCCATCAGATCCACCCCGCCCTCTCCCTGGGTTTTCGCATCGAGTACAGGGGGCGGACGGTGGTCTACGCCACGGACAGCGAGATATCCGATGACCCCGAGATCGAGATGATCAACGAGAAGAACATCGGCAACCTGATCCGGGACGCCGACGTGCTGATTGCCGACTGCCAGTATACCGCCGAAGAGTATCAGAACAAGGTCGGCTGGGGCCACAGCTCCCTGGAAAAGATGGTGGAGATAAGCAACAGGTACGGCGTAAAAAACCTCTTCGCCTTCCATCACGACCCCCTGCGCACCGACGAACAGCTGGACATCATGCTCTACAACGCCCAAAAGCTGGTCAAAAAACCGATGACCCTGCACGGCGCCAGGGAGCGGTCGGTCATTTATCTCTAAAGCTCAATCCCCAGAAAGGTTCGGGCTCTCGCCCAGCCGGTCGGCGATGACCAGCATTTCATAAGCTTCCGTTGTGAGAGCGTCACTGCGTGAAAAGGCCCCCAGCCGTGCCCCGTAAATGCCGATGTTGCCGAACCCCAGGGATTTCAGAAGCCAGGTTATCTCCGAGGGAACATAATAACGCTCGTTGCACTTCAGTTCTTTCTTACGCCCCTTGTCGTCCACAATGGTGGTGATGTTATGATCCCGGAAGGTCATCAGATCGAAGGTGTTCCCTTCATACGTTGCGTTTCCCTCTCTAGAGGCGGCGGCGAGGAAATCCCTCACGGAATGGAATAGCGGAAAGAGACCGTTGAGGGTGGTAAAGATGATCCTTCCCCCGGGTTTCAGGGCACGGGCGGCGCTTTTAAGGATCTCATAGTTCATCTCATCCGTTTCCATCAGGGGGAAGCCGCCCTCGCAGAGCATGAGGACCAGATCGAACTCATCCCTGAAGGGAAGGCAGCGGGCATCCTTTCTTTCGAAAACTGTCTCCAGGCCCTCTTCCAACGCCTTTTCCCTCGCCCTCGCGAGCTGGCTCTCCGAAAGGTCTATCCCCGTTATCCGATATCCCCTCCTCGTCAGCTCCAGCGCATGCCGTCCCGTTCCGCATCCGATGTCGAGGATGACCCGGCTCCTGTCGTGCCCGATCTCCCGTTCGATGAAATCGCACTCCCCCGCGGTACCCCCGGTAAAGCTCTCCCGGTCATACTGCTTTCCGTAATCCTCAAACAGTTCCTCATACCATAGTTTCATGATCCCTCCCATTATATGCACAGAATCCGGGACTGCCCAGAACACCCTGAGGTTAATAATGCCGGTCAGTGATGATTCGGGCAAGTTTTTCCTCGCATCCTCTTCATTTTTTCCTTAAACTGGCTCCTGGCGGGAAACCGTCACCTTGGAGAGGGATATCCGCCAGAAAACATCCCACTAAAACGGATCACCGGGAGGGACGCTTTGTCCGCGTTACATGAAACACACAGTGCGGGGCCCCGGCGGCGGCACATTCCACCTCCTCGACGAAAAGCTCCTCTCTGGAGATAGTGCCGGCATATCCCGCAACGATGCCGGCGTAGAAATGGCACACCGGCCTCCCAGCGCCAGCAAGCCATCGAGCCTCCTGGGAATGAGAAAGGGTGACCTTCATGGGATTTCCGGAAAAGTCGAAATCGAGATGCCCCCATCCCCCCTCGTCGGTGATGAGCCGTGACACCATATTCATGCTCTTCTGAAAGAAGCGCGCCATCAGGGGATCGCTCTGAACCTGATCGATGATCCTGGCGTTAAGGATGAGGGGTTGCAGCGCCGCGGGGACCCATCGTCCGTGTTCCAGGGACTGGGTAACCTCCCAGGTGCAGAGCTTGACCCCCAGATCATAGAGCAGCCGGTTCTTCTCCTTCTCACCCAGCCTCTCGGCCAGAAGGGTATGGAGCAGTTCGACGATCTTGGAACCCGCCATGATCTCCTCGACCCCCCCGATCCCTATGCGGCCCCGTTTCAGATCGACGTCGTGGATTTCGAAAGCCGTCGCCCCCATGTAAGCCCTCACTAGAACCTTCATCCGGCGGGACAGGAAGGGAGCGTTGGCAAGGGGTTTTAAGAAGATTTTCGTCACGAAGGGTATCTTTTCCAGAAGGCTCATCAGCGCCAGGAGCATTCTGACCTTTCTCCTCTGACTTCCTTCGATCCTCTCCGTTTTGTCCATCCCGATCCTCCTATCAAATGATTTCTGTAAGATTAGCGGAATCCGGAAAACCTGTCGTCCAGGATGATCTTTTCGGACAAAAAAAATCGAGCGTTCAGGGGAGACTTTTTCTGTACTCGGTGGGGGTCATCCCCGAGAGGCGCTGGAAGACCTCGTTAAAAGAGGACTTGGAGTTGAAGCCGACCTCAAAGGCGATGGCCAGCACCGTTCTGTCCCGGTCGGCGGCCAGGAGCGCCATGGCCTCCCGGACGCGGAGCTCGTTGAGGAAGCGGTTGAAGTTCATCCCCCTGTGCCGGTTGAGGTAGTGCGACAGCTGATGACGGGAGAGGCCCATACGGTCCGCCAGGGTATCAAGGGTCAGGTCCGGGTCCCGGTAGAGGCCCCCGGTCCTCATCGCCTCATCCAGTCTCCCGCCTATGGCCGCAAGGTCCGCCCCTTCAAGAGGCGACCGGCGGGCCCGCATCTCCTCCGCCATCTCCGCCAGGGCGTCCATGAGCTCCGGATAGCGGACGCTCAGGAGAAAGGAGACCACCACGAGAACACCGATGAGGGCGCCCGTCAGATCCAGGAGAAATTTCCGAATCGTGATGACCGACGTCACGGCGAGAACACAGGCCAGCGAACAGACGGCCAGATGGAACAGGAGCACCCGCCCGGGAATCCCCCGGAGCCCCCGGGCCGAAACGAAGGGAAGAGCGTCCCTAAAGACCGGCAGATAGTAGAGAAAGTTATGGCAAAAGCCCCCCACGGTGATGATGTCGAAGAAGGTCATCTCCCGGCCTCTGTAGTAGCCCAGCAGGTCCCCCAGTATCCTGCCCGATTGTCCAGCATAGACGAACACCGTAATCACCAGAACCGTAAAAGGCACAAGGAAGCCCGCCCTCATCAGCCGGCCGGGCCTATAGCCCCTCCGGGTGACCCCGCAGTAGTAGGTGAGTGTCAGCGGCCCCAGGAGATAGATGGCGGGGATGTGCAGATAGAAAAATCCGCCGAGATCAAGGAATTGTTCCCCCTGAAGAAGGAAGACGTAGAGGAGCAGCAGAAACAGGCTGAAGAAGAGAGCCGACAGCAGCCGGCGGTGCTCCTTTTTGCCCGGCTCCACGAGTCTCGCCAGGCCTGTGAGAAAGGCCGCCGACGCTCCGAGGCCGATGAGAACCGCCGTTGCCGCGGAGAAGACCGTCATTGACCCTCCCCGGGATAACGGAAGTGAATATTCTGAAGCAGCTTGCAGGATGAAGGTTTCCCTTTGATGAGACAGGGAGCGAACCGGGCTTTCGAGAGCATATTCCGCGCGCACTCCTCCAGGGCCCGGGTGATTCGCCCGGCATCCTTGACCATTGCCGCCTTGAGAATCCGGGTCTTCAAAACATGGACTTGCAGCACCTGCCCCCGTTCATTAATGTGGAGTTCCACGGTAACCAACGCCGTCATCTTCGCCTCCCGGGCCTCATCGGGATAACAGCGCGGCAGGGGGCCGATCAGCCGGGGAGGAACGGCATCGAGCGCCAAAGCAGCCCCCGGTGCAGGAGTGGTAATATTTTCTTTCGGAGCCGCAGCAACCTCATCCGACGAGAGAGAGCTCGCGAGGAGGAGCCCGAAGAAAAGAGCTCCCCGGAACAATCTACCGCACAAATATGGACTGAAAACCTTCATGAAATCCCTTTTAATAACACCAATGGCATCATATACCCCCAAACTCAAGTCATGCGCTGCTTCCTGCATCCGGATTAAAACTTCCCTCTCAGCCACTCCCACAAACCGCCCCGGACCATGGCTATAATCTCGCCGTCCTCCCCCGGGGGCAGCGGGGCGTTCTTCCGGTAGGGCCGGAGGAGATAGCCCTTAAGACCCAGACTTCTGACATATTCGATCTCTGCAGGATCATCATCGATCAACATCTCTCCTCCGATGCTTCGAATGTCCTTCCGCACTCCCCGGTTTTCGGGATCGTAATCCTCCCGGTAGACGAAACGGCGGAAATACTTATTCAGCCCGTGATGCCGCAGTATCTCCCTGGCCCGCTCCCGGGAGGAATTGGTCCAGAGGGAGAGCTCGCAACCCATCGCGTTCAGCATTTCCAGCAGATCCCGGATGCCGGGCCTGAGCGACGCGCCCATCTCATCCGTGAGTGTGTTGTCCATGTCGAAAACGACACGCCGGATCATAGGAAGTACCCGGGAATCATCGTTATCCTGTCATTCATCAGAACCCTTCCTGTCTGTCCATCCGGCGGTCAGTTGATAGGCGATAAAAGCCAGGTACCCTTTCGGACCCCGCAGGGACCGCCCGGCGGAGAGAAGGAGATGATGGGCCTCCCCGAAATTGAGAACGGCTCCCAAGTTAAACACGGTCAGGCTCTCACCGTCCTCTTCGCCCGGCCCGGAATAAAAAACCTCGGCACCCAGGGACAAAGCGGGAAGAAAATCATACTGCCCCTGCCAGCCGCATACCCAGTAGTTCTTATTCCCCTCCCCCGGATTGATCCAGTAACCCCCGCCTCCATAACTCGACCAGCGCCCCCATCGCTTCTGCAGCCACAGGGGCAGGAGGTATTGAGCCTTCCCGTTGCCCAGTCCCTTCTCTTTGTCACCGGTGGGAATTTCGACCAGGGGAAATATCCCCGCCATGGGAATATATGACGATTCCTTTAGAAACCGGAATTTTACACCGAACTCGGTATCTCCATATCCATACTGTTTCCGTTCCCCCTCCTCCTGCACATGGTGCAGCGGCATGATCAGATGCAGCTGAAAATCGGACATCAGTCCGTAATTCACCTCCCCATGCGGGAGGGTGATATCTTTCGAGGACCGGGACCAGTGTGCCTGCGAGGCCAGATAGAACTCCCCATGACGCTTTTCAAGGGTTTCCGGATCATCGGTCAAAAACGGCGGGCCCGCCTCAAGCCCCCGAGAGAGGACCAGCAGCATACAGGCCGCCAGCAACTTAGGTCCCTGTTTACTGATTTTCATGCCATCCCTCTTTCCCTGCAATCCCTCATCGTGGAAGACGGATATCCTTTAGGGAATCCACGCCCCCCAGCCGGTCCGCCCAGCTCTCGGGAAACCCGGCGTAGTATCCCTCCCAGCGCACACCGTGCTTTTGATAATACCATCGGGCATAAACGGTCCGCAGATAGGAGGGCAGGCCCACAACCGGGAGATAAAGCGGTCCGAGGAGGAGGGACTGGATGCTGTGGCCGTACTCGTGCTCGCGGTTGACCGACGGGAGGAAGAAGACGGGGTCGTCGTAATCGATCTTCCAGAATATAAAAAGCGCCAGGGACACCGCCGTATCCGTCCTGAGGAAACAGCGGTTCCGCTCCCATTTCATCTCCGCGATCCTCCCCCGGCAGCGCAAATAAAGGCCAAAGCCCAAACCCAGAAGATTCTGAGGTAGCTGCCAGGGAAAGAGAATAAGCTGTAACAGCAATCCCGTCAGGGACATGGGGGTCTCCTCCCTTCGGTCATCTCCATGCCGCCCTGACCGTCCCCTGGAAGAACCGTTTTCCAGGGAGCTCGTTTATCCGGAGGGGTGATGGGTTGTCCCCGGCTGACACATCCCCGCACAAAAAACGGGACCGTATCATCCAAACCAGAGATCCCTCCATCCAAAGACCCGGGGTGTTCATTTTTTTCCGCTGAAAAGCGCCACACTGCCGACCACCTCCAGCGTGTAATCGCTGAAATGGCTCCTGAGAACGGCCTCCAACTCCTCCCGACCGTCCTGACGATTGGCAAAGAAGGCAAACCGGTTGTAAAGCCCATTGAAGAGGGCATACAGCCAGCCGGCTCTGACCCCTTTTCCCAGGATGGTCAGCCCGAAGAGCGTTCCCCCCTCGGAAAGCAATCCCAGGAGATTATGAAAAACCGCGGCTTTGCTCCGCATATCTCCCGGGAGGCAGTGGAGGATGTTGCTGAGGGCGATGGATTCGAACTGCGGCAGCTCCTCCCGCACCGGCTCCAGAACATTCCAAAGATGGGCCACCGGTGCATACCGCCGCATTCGCCGGGAGGTTTTTTCCAGGGAATTGGGATTGAGATCCATCAGGTGCAGGAGAGGCGTTCCGTTCGGGAAGGTGCTCTTATCCAGAAAGTAACCGGTTCCCACCCCCACGTCCAAATGCCGGGGGGAAAGGTGCAGGTTATAGAAATCGACAATCTTCCGGGTTCCGCATTTCCATACGAAACGGTTCTCAAAGCCCATCACCAGGAGATCGTAGAACAGGAGGGTGAATTTCGTGTAAACCGCCGCCCCGGCGGCAGCCTCCCGGGAGACCGGGATTCTGGAATATTCTTTATTCATCTTACTTATTCATAATGAGCCCATGGGATTACTCACTCCCCGGCGGATAATACCGCACATCCTCTCATCCGCAATATCGATTTTACAATACAGAAATAGTATTTTGACAAGCACTTTTCCCTTCCCCCTTTAGGAGATGCTGCTTTTCTATCATAATAGTATCGAATAGTATTGACATTCACGCCCTCAGGTTGTATTTAGAATGCAGGTATACATTAACGATTTTATAAAGAAAGGGGTAATTAAAATGGCCTATGCGATAACCGGGGACTGCACGGGATGCACCTCCTGCACAACCATCTGCCCGACCGGCGCGATATCCGGCCAGCGCAAAACGATGCACAAGATCGACCCGGAAAAATGTATTCACTGCGGTGGCTGCAGCATGATATGCCCGGCGGACGCCGTAACGGACTCCCTGGGCAACCGTCTCATCCACGTCAAGCGTTCCCAGTGGCCCAAACCGGTGATTTCCCTGGAAAAATGTTACTCCTGCGGAGCCTGCGCCGAGATGTGCCCGGCCGGATGCATAGAGATGAGAATCCCTGAAAGCGGCCCCCTCAATCCCAAAAACAGCCGGGAGGAATACGCCGTCTTCGTCCATCCGAAAAAATGCGTCTCCTGCGGATGGTGCGCCGAATACTGCGGATTTCAGAGTATAGAGATGAAGGTTCCGGAGCCCCAGAAGAAGAAAGAGGAGGAGTAGGCTCGGCTTACACGCCGACGGTCCCCTCCCAGAGGGACGAGCATCGGTCGCTGATATCGTATCCCGGCAGGCCCTCCATGATCTTGCGGAACCTCTGGGATTTGACGAAATCCAGCATCACCTGCACCGGCTTGAGGTTAAGATATTCGTTCAGGAGGACAATGTCGTAACTCTCCTCCTTCAGGGGGATGAAGTCGAGGCCGGAATACCGCGCCGCGATTTCGATCCCTATCCCCGCATCGCCCTTCCCCTCCAGTATGGAGAGGGCCAGTTCAAAATGGGTATCCACCTCATGGTCGTACCCCCGCACGGCATCAGAGGCGAAACCCTCGTTGGTCAAATAGAAATCCAGAAGCTGCCGCGTTCCCGTTCCCTGACGCCGGTTGACCAGGGACACGTCCGAGCGCGTCAGATCCTTTACCGACCGGATCGATTTGGGATTTCCCCCCCGCACCATAAGGCCCTGGCGCCGGTTGAAGAGATGGATGAGCGTGACCCGCCGGCCGCTGAGATGCTGAGGAAGGAAGGGCCGGTTGTAGCTGTCGGTTGCCGGATCGTAGAGATGGATGCCTGCCAGAAGCGCCTTCCCCGCCCCCAGGGCGCGCAGACCCTCGGCGCTTCCCACGCTGGCATAAGGCACCACCGTGTCGTAGGGTTTGCGGATGAGCTCGTTGGAGAGGATCTCCCAGAAGGGGTCGTTGCTTCCGATGGACAAAAGGATATCCCTGTAATCGAGAGTGGCGGACCGGACGTTCTTCTTGGCCGAATCGAAAATCCACTCATCGATTATCCTTTTGGGAAACAGCCATTTGTTGCCTATACGGGTCGCGGGAATGTCCCCATGGTTGGCGAAATGATAAACGCTCTTAAGGTTTATCTTTAAATAGGCCGCAACCTCATCCGCCGTCATCAGATCGTCCATCATGGGGCCGGTATATTCCCCGATCCGTAAAAAGTCAATAGTTTTACACAGCCCGGAAGGTCCTCAAAAAGACTTTCATCAGCCGAACCGCTCCGCCGATTTTCCGGAAAAGACTCCCGGCGTAGAGCAGTTCAATGACCCCCCGGACCCCCTCGTAGAGCTTCCTGTCGAAGGGATGCCACCAGAAATTCCTTCGAGCCAGGGGCAAAATGTCGTTGATGATGGCCAGAGGCTGAGTCATCTCAGCAAAGCCGATCTCCCCGTGGGTCCTCCCTATGCTGCTCTCCTTGAATCCCCCCCAGGGGCATTCCGCCAGGCCGTGGGACATCAGGTGATCGTTCACCATGACCGAGCCGGACTTGATGCGCCGGGCGATCTGCATGGCCCGGGAGCGGTTCCTGGACCAGACCGAACCGTGCAGTCCCAGATAGGTGTCGTTGGCCAGACGGATCGCCTCATCCAGGGTATCAAAGGGCATGACCCCCAGCACCGGCCCGAAAGTCTCGTCCTTCATCACCGACATCTGGTGGTTTACATTAGTGAGCACCACGCAGGGCAGAAACTGCCCCTTGAGCTCCACGGGGACCTTCCGTTCGGCATAAATCTCCGCCCCCATCTCCAACGCCTCGTCGATCTGACGGCGGACGGCATCGATCTGCCTCGTCGTCGTCATGGCGCCGATATCGGTGTTGAAATCGCTCCCGTTGCCTATCCTGAGGGATTCCACCCTTATCTTCAGCAGGCGGAGAAACTCGTCGTACACCTTCCGGTGCACATAGACCCGCTCTACGCCTCCGCAGGACTGGCCGGCATTCTGCATCCCCGCCCAGACGGCACCCGCTGCGGCGCGTTTGAGGTCGGCGTCTTCACAGACGATCATCGGGTCGTTCCCGCCCAGCTCCAGCATGCAGGGGATGAGGAGCTCCGAGGCCTTCTTCATCAGGTATTTTCCCACGGGTACCGAGCCGGTAAAGAAGAGCTTGTCGATCCCGGAATCCAGGAAGGCGTCCCCCGCCTGGCTGCCGGGCATGGTTATGTAGGTAAAAACGTCCTTCGGGAGATCGGCCGCGTCGACACACCGGCGCAGCGCATCCCCCACCAGCTGCGTCTCCGAGGCCGCCTTGAAGAGAACCGCATTGCCCGCCAGAAGCGCCATGATGATCTCCGAAAAGGGGATCGCAAAGGGATAGTTCCAGGGGGAGATGATCCCCACCACCCCGAAGGGGATCCGAACGATACGGCTCCTCTTGTTGAAAAACAGCACATTGCCCGCCGCCAGTTTCCTGTCTTCCAAAAACCTGCGGGCCATCTTGCAGTAATACCCCGCAGCCATGGCCGCCGGGACGACCTCCGTCGCCATGGCATCCACCAGGGTCTTCCCGTTGTCCCGGGAGATGATGGCAGCGAGTTCGTCGCAGTGATCCAGAATATAATCCCTTATCTTTTTAACATGCTTCACCCGCACCTTGAGGGGGGCGTTTTCCCAGTCCGCCTGAGCCCGTCTTGCCCGGACAACGGCATTCTGTACATCCTCCAGAGTATTCAGGGGATATTCCGCCAGGACTTCTCCTGTAGCCGGATCGAGGGCAACAGCGAATGGAAGGCTCTTGTCCCCCATGCGGGGGCGCATCTTGACCAGCGTAGCTTTACTCATACACATCCTCCGTGGGAGAGATTCCCACCGACCGGATGAAAACCCCTCCAAATTCGTTCAATTTCTTTTATTTACCTCTATTTTCTTTAATATACCTAAATATTCTCTTAAAATAATGTCAACCATAAATTCCCGGTATTCCCCTGCGCCCCTTGACCAATCCCGAACAGGGAAAGCTCCCCAGCCTTTCCCATAAAGGGACGGATAGTCAGAGATAAGCATTGACAAAGGGTACCCCGGGGGGCATTTTGGGGGTGATGACACGGATTCGAAAAACTCTGGAAAATCTGGGGTCACTCCTGGAGGGGTTGTACTTCATCGGAGGACTGCTGCTGGCCAAATGGTCCCCCATGCTCATGGCCGCCGGCTACTGGATCGAGGAGGCTCTGACCCTGGGGGCCACCGTTGCCGCCCTGCTCTATATACGCCAGCGGTACGGGCGGAGGATATTCCTGGGCCGCTTCCTCTTCATCTACGGCTTCTTCTTCTTCGTGCACACGGTCTTCTTCCTGATCCTGGCGGGAATTACGGCCAAGGAGGACCGGGCCAGCGAGGCGCTCTTCGAGGCTTTTTTCCGCCTGCTCCTGGGTTCCGGTTTCCGCCTTCCCGAGGTTATACGGGGGGAGATACTGCTGACGACGCTGATCATTGCAGGAACGGTCTCTTACACGATGTTCTTCCGGCTGCGGGGCGCCGCGGGGGATGCCTCGGTTCTCATCAACCGTTCCTTCAGCGCGGTCATCGCCTCCCATTTTCTCATCATATTCGGGACCGGCGCCATACTGCTCACCGGCGCCCCCTCGGCCCTCGCGGTCGCCCTGGTGGTGGTAAAGGTGCTCATCGACATGAGCGGGTTTGCCGACAGGGGCTCCCCCATCGTCAGCAGGGAGGAAACGGAGGGGTAGGCGGTTTTCTCAACCGCCCCGGGACATGCGGATGACCCCATCCGCAGGGAGGCGGGTCTCCTTTTCATCATGGGTCACGAAGGGCTCCGCCAGGCGGTCGACGTAGAGGATGCCGTTGAGATGGTCCAGCTCATGCTGAATGCAGCGGGCCATGCGCCCGGAGCGCTCCAGGCAGATCTCCTTACCGTGACGGTCCTGAAACCGGACGGTTACCCGCTCGGCCCTTATCACCCTCCCGCTGTAGCCCGGAAAGGAGAGGCACCCCTCGTAATCCACCGATTCCCCGGAGGAATCGACGATCTCGGGATTGATCATCTCAAAATACTCCTCCATATAATCAATCACCGTAATGCGCTTGAGGAGCCCGATCTGATTGGCCGCCAGCGCCGCCCCGTCCCCGTTGTGCAGGAGGGTGAGCCGCAGCTTTTCAACCAGGCTGTGGAGCTTCTTGTGAAACACCGCAACCGGCTGGGCGACCTGACGCAGCACGGGATCGCCGAAGAGAACGATTTTTTCCTTCTTCATAACGGAGGACAGTATACCGCGGAACCCCTCTCCGTTCAAGAAAGTTTCTTCCATATAAATCAGGGAAACCGCCGGCTTTACAGGTGACCACTGACGGTCTTCCTGTACTCCGAGGGGGTGAGGCCTGTAATCTTCTTGAAGATCATATTGAAGGATGATTTTGAATTGAACCCCGCATCCAGCGCAATCCGAAGCAGGGTATGCTCATCGTACCGGCAGTCGGAAAGTTTTTCCTTGACCTCGTTGACACGGTATTCGTTGACATAGAAATAGAAATTCTTTTTCAGCCGTTCGTTGATGATCTGCGTGATGTAATGCCGCGGTATTCCGAGCTGTGCGGACAGATCGACAATGGTGAGTTCCCCCTCGTGATAGGGCTTTTCCTTCCGCATATACTCTTCGAGGGCTTGGAGGTACTGCTCCTCGTCCTCCTTCTTCAGGCCGGACTTTTCGTACCGTTTCCCTCCGGCATCCCCCACGCGATCCCCATCATCGGCATCCTCCGCCCGATAGATCTCCGGCTGGCGGAGATTGAAGAAGAGGAAGAAGAGGATGAAAAAGGTGATACTCAGAGGATGCGACATCTGGGGTGACAGCAGCGGATGACGGATCATTCCGGGGGCGATGAATCCCGCCGTAACGACATAGATCACCGAAGCCAGGAAGGCCAGGGTGATCCAACGCAGCCAGTTCAGCGTTATTTCCCGGGGCATCGAAGAGAAGTATTCGGGGAGATTCCGACGATGCCGGTTGAGCAGAAGCATGATGGCAACGGAGTAACAGAGGAGGGAGAGGACGGTTGCCATTCCGAACAGTTTCAGCCAGGGGAGAGCGTGGGGACCCCCCTGCAGAGGCGGGGGATGGACACCCCTGTGAAACTCAAAGGCAATCCCGCTGTGCGTCATCACGAACGACAGGACTCCGAAGAGCAGGAAGGGGATAAAATGCAGAAGGTCCCCCACCCGCAGGCTCCGATGATCCTCAATCATTTTCCGGGTAAAGAGGTAGAGGAAGGGGCCAAAAGTAAAGGGATAACTGCGAATCCCCAGGAACCAGGGAATCCCCCCCTCCCCCGTCATAATCTCCCGGCCCAGTATCTGCGTTCCGAGCGGCAGGGCCAGAAAGAGCAGAAAAACCGCGATGATCCGGTCGCTCCTCTGATGGTCCTTCCGGGTAAGGAAGTAGAGCATCCCGAAAAGCGCATGGGAGATTCCGATAAAATCGAAGGGCAGCATGATTTACAGGTCCATCCTTAGCGGGAATGTCGAAAACACGTGTTCCATAACCTATATTATCGACATAACGACCAAGGAGATGAACGATGAAAAGCATGCAAATCCTCACAGCCCTGCTGATTTTACTCGCCGGATGCGCTCCCGGGGAAAACGGCTCCCCGTCGGCTTCAGTTGATGAAACCGAGTACCAGCTCATGGACGTTCACGGCGCCGGGGCCCAGCGAAGCGACCCCAAGAG
>CALCJG010000266.1 GCA_937967705.1 uncultured Spirochaetia bacterium | reverse complement strand
GTCAATCCCGAATGTGAGGGCAAGAAACTGGAGCGGCTCAAATTTTTCGTCTCCAAAGATGCCATGGATATGGAGTTCTTCGGTCCGGAGCTCATCACCCGGCTCTATCAATCAGGACGTGTAAATACGCCGGCGGACATCTTTAAATTGACCCGGGAAGATCTTTTAAATGTCGAGAGAATGGGGGAAAAAATTGCTGATAAGATCATGGAATCGATTCGCTCCCGATCCCGTATCCCCCTCTCCCATTTCCTGAGGAGCCTGGGGATACGCAATGTCGGGGAGCATATCGCCCGTGTTATTGCCCGTAATCTACGTACACTGGACTCTCTGATGGACGCATCCGCCGAGTCCCTGACAAGAATCCATGAGATAGGTCCGGGGGTAGCTGAATCGGTTACCGCCTATTTTAAAGACCCGGCGAACCGTTCACAGATAGAACAAATGCGAGGTTTCGGCCTTGTTGTCGAAGATGAGCCGGTGCTTGCCACGGAAAACCATCATGACGCTTTTCGCGATAAGACCTTTGTGTTCACCGGAACCCTCGCCGGATTGAGCCGTAAGGAGGCTGAGGATATCGTAGAGAAGAGAGGCGGACGTGCGTCAGGTTCCGTCAGCAAGAAGACGGATTTCGTTGTTGCCGGTGCAGAGGCGGGTTCCAAACTTGAAAAGGCCCGTACTCTCGGGGTGGCGGTGCTCAGTGAAGAAGAGTTTATCCGTATGATGGGAGAGGAATAATCATGATGTACAAGCGAATTGCGAAATTTCTGTCACCGATTGCGGGAAGACTGCTCAAAATGATGAGAGAGCATTATTATTTAGCATCGGGGCTTCTCATCTTTCTTTCATTCCCCAGCTATGATGCATGGTTTTTCAAGGGGTTTGTTTTCTTCGCATGGTTTTCCCTGATTCCTCTCTTCGTGGCCGTGAAAGGTAAGGGGTTTAAGGAGATCCTGCTGATGGGTTTCACAACCGGTCTTTTGGGTAATTATCTCACCTACCATTGGATCGGCGCCTTTGGAGCCAAGGTTAGCGGCGGCTATCTCGTGGTTCTTTCATTTCTCATCCCTGCGCTTTCCGTTTTTTTCGTCACACGCCTTTTGCTGGCAGAATATATATCCAGAAAATTTGAGGGCCTTCGGTTCCTGATCTATCCCTCCGTTTGGGTCTTTATGGATATGGTTCAAACCATCGGTTTCCTGGCATTTCCCTGGACATTCATCGGTTATTCACAATACCCCTTTCTTCCCTTCATTCAAATCTCCTCTTATGTAGGAATCATGGGCGTCAATTTTCTGATGATCCTGGCCAATTACGTAATGGCCGATTTCATTTATTCTTATCGAAGAAACTCTTATTCGAAGATATCAATACTGCGCATGCCCCCATTTGTGCGTCTGGCGGGCACGATATTTCTTCTCCTCATCATCACGCTCTGGGGAGGGATAACGATGATTCAGAACCCCCCTTCGTCAAGGAGCGATCTCAAAGTATCTGTCATTCAATCCTGCATATCCCCCTGGAAAAGCTGGGAGAGCAACAAGATGCTCTACCTTGACAAACTCCTTCAACTCACTGATGCCTCGATGAATGAAAAACCTGATTTCGTCGTGTGGTCTGAATCCGCCACCCTGGAGCATATCTACTATGATTACCATTACGCGAGCCTCAATCCGTTTGAAAAGCGGGTCCTCAATATGGCCCAATCGACCGGAACGCCCCTGTTAACCGGTGAGATCGGCATCATTGAAGATTATTTCCGGAAGGATTACTATCCCCAGAACAGTGCTGTATTGATTAACGGTGACGGTATCCCGGTAACCACCTATCCCAAAATCCACATCGTCCCTTTCGGAGAATGGTTTCCTTATGAGAAATGGTTTCCCTTCGTCAAGGAACTGATCACGCGTTTCGGGGCCACCAGCTTTGTTCCCGGAATTGTCCCTGTCACCTTTGAAGCCAAAAACAGGAAGTTCGGTGTGCTCATATGTTATGAGGGAATCTTTTTCCGCCTATGCCGAAAATACCGCAATCTCGGTGCCGACTATCTTGTAAATATAACCAACGATGGATGGACAGATTCCTATAGCGGTCACATGCAGCACTTTTCCGCCTCTGTTTTCCGCGCTGTTGAAAACGGATTATGGTATGTACGCGCCGGCAACACCGGCTTCAGCACGCTGATAGATCCCTACGGGAGGATTCGCAGGTCCATTCCGATTCTCAAGGAGGGCTATTTGACCGGTGGTATGGATTTTTCACAGAATCACCGAACTTTTTACACCCGCTATGGGGATGTTATCTTCTATCTTGTGCTGGTCTTTACACTCGCGCTCCTCTGCTGGGCACCTTTTAAAGGGAGGAGTGATGAATAGCGAAGAAAAAAGGGTAATTTACTGCTCAGGACCTCTTTTCTGTCCTGAGGAACGGTACGGAATGGCACTGGTTGCAGAAACACTGGAAGCTTCGGGTTTCGATACCTTTCTGCCTCAGCGGGATGGCCTGGAAAAGATCGTTATGCCTCTTGTAAGGGCAAGAAGGTTTCAGGGGGGGATATTCGGCAAGATCAACCTCTTCGTAAGCAAGGGCATTTTTTGCCTCGATTTATTCCAGATTGTTGAGCGCTGCCATGCCCTCGTCATTAACATGAACGGCCGGGTTCCCGATGAGGGTGGGGTGGCGGAGGCAGCGATTGCTTTTACACTGGGTAAACCTGTCATCCTCTACAAGCATGATGATCGGAGCGCCTTCTGCGGTCACGACAACTCCATGATCCTGGGACTCAGCCAGGATTTTACCACTGTTGATGACATCAAACAGATACCGGTTCTCTTAAAAAGATTGCTTGCAGACACCGTGTTTCCGGCTCAGGACACCCTTCCTGAAACCCTGAAAAAAAGGGTTGAGTTCGGAAGGGAGATCTGGAGTTCACTGAATAAAGTGAGAGATAATCCCTCCCTGACTCGAAAGGGAAACGAAATTCTCCGACTGGCCGCCCGTTTCGGAGGGAGAAACATCTGATCCCATGAAAATCATATACTTAACAGACATACACGGAGCCTTTGAGCAGGTTAAGAATCTCCTTTTTGAAACCGTTGCCGATATCTACATCATCTCCGGGGACCTTATAGACATTCCCTTCTATGATATGGAAACCGCCATACGCTATCATGAACTGCAGTCCTACTTCCACGCCCTCCGGCGCCGTATGGAACGTGAGGATATGATCATCGACGATTTCGTCGATGAACTTTTGGAGCTCCCGGAGATTGAGGAGGAGTATCAGGATAAAGGGACTAAATATCAGCAGTATACCATTCGAGCCCGTCGCGTTATGCAGCAGAAGTACAAGGTACTGGAGAACGTTCTCTCCATGAAGACTTCCGCCCATCTCTTCTGCCTTCCCGGTAATTACGATATGGATCTGAAGTATACCTCGCTGCACGACAAAGATCTTCACATGCACTGGTATCAGGTCGAAGATATGAAGATCGCTGGATACGGTGGCGCCGATATCTGGACTGCAGGTATTCCTGAGCGCTATATCGTCCGTTACAACGCCGGTATCGGTGTCGATGATCGAAAGAACGAGATGTACACTTTTTTCAAGGCGGTCAAGCCTGACATTATCGTTTCTCATCAACCGGCACACGGCGTTCACGACCGCCTTTCTTTTAAAGGACCGTCCGGTTCTCCCGCCCTCAGGACATTCTGTGATAACAATTCCGTTCTGCTCTGCCTTACAGGGCACATCCACAATGACTGGGGTTTCCAGAAACTGGAAAACACCATATACCTCAATCCTTCGAACTTCGGTGAGGTAACAACGATAACCGGCGATGTGGCAGAAGGGGGATTTTTTCACCAGGTGGAACTTAACGAGCGTCAGGTAACTCATATTCAATTCCGAAAACTGGTCAATGACCGTATCTACGATATCGCTGACTATTATCGGAAGGATCATATCTGGGTTGAGGAGATCGTCGATCGGGAACGTTATGATGCCCTCCGCCGATATGAAAACTACGATCAGAAGACGAAGAAATATTCCCATATCCCCGAGATCGTCCTATTCCGGGAAATCAAGGATTTCTTCAGGATGTTTCAGACCCAGGAAACTGAGGATCGGGTGGATATACTGGAAAAAGCGGTCAAACTGATTGAGGGGAAGGTCAACAAAATCGCCATGGATGTGGTAGGTTCCGTCAATCTCGGCATGTCACAGCCAAGTTCCGATATCGACATTGTCCTCTATCTGCATTGCGGGTCCCAGTGTCAGAGCATGTGGGCCCAGTGCAATGAATTCAAGGCCGCAGAAACAATGATCAGGGAAACGCTGGGGGATAAGTATAAGTTCGAGATCATCGACTGCATCGACCTGAACCTCGTGGAAAAGAGTATCCGCGAAAAAAACTACGAGTGTGAAACGACACAGCGCTTCGTCGCCTACAGGTCCATCTGCCGCCCCATCAACTACAGGGTCATTGCTCCCTTAGAGGATCTTCTCAATCAGGACATCCAATTCCGCAAGGAGCTGGAGGGGAGTATACGGGCCTACTTCCGTATCTTCACAACGACCTCACAGCATATCCGTTCCTTCGATAAGTACGAATCCCGTCTCAAGGCCATCGGGATCAAGCTTCCTGAAGCCATAAGAAGGAAAATTCAGATGTATCTCCAGCAGGAATAGGGAGCGGCGGGTTATCGGTTCGCTGCGTGCTTCTCGCCGTAGAAGTCCTGGCCTTTCTTGAGAACCATATTGTACTCCTGCAGGACCTTGGGTTGATATTGATGATAGAACGTCAGCGCCTTCTTCTGTTCGGGATAATTGTCACAATTGAGGGGATTCATCTCCCGGGGGTCCTTTGGGAGATCGTATACCCAGCATTTATTGAGCTTAAAGGAATGCTGCATTTTAACATTGTGCATATTCACCAGTGACAATGTATCTTCATTTCCGTAGAAGAAGACGTATTTCCTGCGCATCCTTTCCTTCAGAAGGGACTCCCCCTGTATCAGATTATGATTGAACTTTATGCCCATTGCCTCCATGAGGGTGGGGGGAATATCGGCATGGGTTGTGGGAAATCCGATGACCTTTGGTGAAAAAAGCTTCGGCTGATGTATGAGGGCTAAGACACGGACATTCTCGTTGTAGCTGGCCCGGGAATGCACCCAGTTGCCCTTATGCTGGTTAAACGCCTCACCGTGATCTCCCAGCACTACCAGGATCGTATTCTCTTCCAGATTGTTCTTTTTTAGGTAATCATAGATTTTTCTGATCTGACAATCCAGGAGATAGATATTGTTATAATATCTGTTGAGGCGGTTTTTGATATCTTTGAAGATCCGGTATTTGGGACCATAATCTATATAGGGCCAATGTGCTACATAGCTGTAATAAATCCCCAGGAAGGGTTTCCCCTTTGTTTTATCCAGCCTCTTTAGAAAGAAGTCAACGGTTTCCTCTTCATCCTTGCCATAGGCTTCTTTCCTCACCGGTACAGGCAGATCATCATAACCAAAAAGATTTATCTTCGCATTTTTCAGAAAACCCAGGGGGAAAAACCAGTTGAGGGAGCCCGGGGTCACGAGAAAGGAATCGTAATCCTTCCCAAGATAGTTGGACAGGGCGGGTATGACGATCCCCGGGTCTATGCAAAACATCTTCTGTGTCGGGGAGGGATTGATGCCGCTTAAAATGCTGAACATTGAGCGGGGACTGGTATTGGAACAGGAATAGTGGTTATTTAAAAGTAATCCGGTTTTAGAAAGCTCATGCAGAAAGGGCATGGGCATGGGATTGCCCAGTTTGGTATTGAAGACATATTCATAACCGATACTCTCCATGACCACAATGATGACATTCCACCTTTTTCCGGATCTGAGAGTACCACGACCTTTGGCCTCAACGGTCGAGTGGACGAATCGGCTGTCGATGAAACGCAGAGACTTCATCTGCTCGTTGATCACCTCTGCATTCTTCGCATGCAACACGCTGGCGGAATCCCCGCTTGCCTTGAAGATGCTTTTGACGGTATAGACAACAGGATTACCCGCGATTTCTCCCTCGGAAACGGTTCCGAAGAGTCCGACAGCCAGCCTAAATAAAATCACAAACGCGAAAACGGCTGTAAGAATTCTTCCGCGCCACAGGGTAATTCTTTCCGACATCAGGAATAGCCAGAAATTGGCAAGGGGGATGATGATGAGCAGGAGGTCGGTCCATTCAATAAATTTTATAAAATCGCTGAAGTTCGTTGTAGCCATCCCTTCCTTAAAATAATCCCAGGTGAATCCCGT
>CALCJG010000265.1 GCA_937967705.1 uncultured Spirochaetia bacterium | reverse complement strand
TTCGCCGAGGGGGGGTTCGAGCATTTTAACGTCATAAGCACGCTGATCCCCTTCCTGGGGTATCTCTTCGCGGCGGTCATGTGGGATATGACCGAAAGGACCGGCGGCATCACCGCCCTGATCCTCGCCGCCTTCTACGCCCTCCTCTTCCTGGGGCTGCGGACCCGCGTCCCGGACCTACGCCCTGCGAGGGTCCACGGCTACACGGCGGTGACGCTTTTAACCATCTCCTTCATCCTTCTGCTCAACAGGGACGCGCTCCTCATCACCCTTTCCGCGGAGGGCCTCCTGCTGCATCTGGCGGGACGCTACCGGGAGGAAAAGACCGCCGCGGTTGCGGCTCACGGGCTCTTTGCCGCCCTGGCGCTGGGGGTGCTGGGCCGCCTCCTGGACCAGCCCCTCTCGGGAATACCGGTTCTGAACCTTCAGGCCCTGGCGGAGCTGGCGGCCCTCTGCGCGGCGCTCGCCTCCGGGTTCTTCACAAGGAGCGAAAGACCGCGCCCCTTCTACCTCATCACCGCTCACGTCCTTTTCCTGATATGGATATGGCGGGAGTTCATTACCCTGCAGGGGGGAGTGGCCACGGTGAGCATTCTCTGGGGGCTGTACGCGGTGGGGCTTCTCGTCTACGGCATGCTGGCGGACAGGCCGCATCTCAGCCGCGCAGGCATCGGCACGCTCTTCCTGGTGGTGGGCAAGCTCTTCCTCTACGACCTCAGCAAGCTCAGCGCCCTCTGGCGCGTGCTCCTCTTCCTGGGGTTCGGCGCGTTCCTTCTGGGTGTGGGTTATTATCTGCAGCGCAAAGGCAGCGGGGGTGATTCCGAAGGGAAGGCGGAAACCCCCTGACCGTCAGCCGCCGATGCCGGACATGCTGCGGCTGTTGATCAGCGAGCAGCAGTCCTGGTTCTCGTTGAAGGCGCATTCCAGCCGGTGCTCCTTGACCTTCTCCGAGACCGCCTTCCGAATGAGGGATCTCAGAATATCGTCGCCGGCATCCATGCGGTAGGGGGTCTTCAGGTCGCATTCCTCCCGGGAATGGAGGCAGGTCTTGAGCATCCCGTCGCAGGTGAGACGCAGGCGGTTGCACCGGTCGCAGAACTTGTGGGTAATGGGGGGGATCACCCCGATTTTCATGGGATAGGACTCCCGGTAGAGCAGTTCGTACATTACGGCGACGTTGGTGTCGATGCCGTGGCTCCTGACGAGATCCCCTTTCCGGGACAGCAGCGCCACGAGCTCTTCCGAGGAATGGAAGGAGGTCTTCTTGTCATCGGCAAAGAAGGGCATCCGCTCTATGAAACGAAGGACGACTTTCCTGTCCTTGAAGTAGTCCAGCAGAAGATCCAGATCGTCCAGGGCCTCCTTGAGCAGAACCGCATTGATCTTGATATCGAAGCAATCGAGGGCCAGGGCACGGTCCAGGTTGTCCAGGAGACGCGGCAGTTCGTCCCGGCCCGTCAGAGAGCGGTAGTGCTCACGATTAAGGCTGTCCAGGCTGAGATTCAGCCGCCGCAGACCCAGTCGCCGGAAATCCTCAAGGTAATCTCCCAGCAGCACCCCATTGGTAGTCAGAGCCATCTCCAGGTCGGGGAAGAGGGAACGGGTCTTCTCGAGCATGTCCACGAAACCCTTCCGCAACAGGGGCTCTCCTCCCGTAAAGCGCACCTTCCTCACCCCCATGGAGACGAAGAGCTCTATGAAGTGCACGAACTCCTCGTTGCGCAGCACCTCGTCGTGAGGTTTGTACTCGACGCCAGCGGGCGGCATGCAGTAGACACAGCGCAAATTGCACTTGTCCGTTACGGAAACCCGCAGATAATCCATCTTTCTGTTGAAACGGTCTCTCAGCATATCTCTTTCCTCAGGGTTGAAACCTGTAAATGCACATAACCGCCAGGCTCCTTTCCCTGACAGTATCAAAGGTAGCACAGGAATATTGAATCTCAAAGGTCGGCAGGGCCCTTTCGTTGATTTTCTCAACATTATTATAGGTAATATAGAGGGATGCGCTGTAAATGAGCACATTGGCCAGGATGGAAAAGGTTATCCTCTGCGCGGCCCTGTCGTAATCCCGCTTGTATTCCCTTACCGTTTTATAGCTCCCATCGGGGGATTCATAGGCCAGCTCGTGCTCCGGGTCCATCTCCTGATTAGCCCGTCGCGCGGAGTAATAGAGCGATCGGCGGTACTTCCAGTCCTTGTAGCTGTAATAGACGGAGTAGGCCCCCAGAACTTTCAGCCCGGCAAAGGTGATGCCAAGGGCCAGCTCATCGGTGTAAAAATGTCCGCCCCCGGGCACGAGGACATCCAGGAGGAGGGCGTTACTCACGGAGATCTCCCTCCCGGTCCGGGGAGGGAGATCATAGAGGGCCTTCCCTCTGCCCGGCTCCTTCGATTCCTTCGGCAGGATTCCCCCGCTCTTTTTTTTGGGCACGCCTCCCGCGTCTCCCCGTTTCAGGATACCGCCGGCGGTTTCGCCTTTCCCCTCGACGGCATCACCCCCCGAAACAACCTCCTGCGCCGGGAGGGAAACCTGTCCCGCGGGGGAGAGAAGCATGACTCCGGCCAGCAGGGAGGACAACAGAGCGCGCACCGGATTAAGACGGCATTTCTCCCTTTTCCGTTTATACATCGATGGCCGCCACGTTGGAATGATCGCTCTCCCGTCCCTCGTCGATCGCGGTGATCCAGAAGTAGATCCTGCCGTGATAATCCTCCCCCACCTCCTCGTCAATCAGCACATTGACCTTCTTCCCCAGGGTCACAGCCCGGTCGTGCTCGATGTAGCCGATGTAATAATACTCGTCGTAAAATGAACGGGGATCTTCGAAACCCGCCGGGTCCTCTGTGGATACGTAGAAAAGATAGAAGAGATTCGAACTGCCCCCCGAATCGGGATCTATTGTGGCGGTGCTGGCGAAATTGACTTCCACCAGCCTTCCGTTGAGGGTAAGGCCGTCTATGACCGGAGGCGGTGCGGGTTTATTCTTACCCAGAACCTTGTTGATATCATTGAAGTAATCCTCATCCACGGGCTCATGAACGGAACAGGCATAGAGGAGGAATATCGTCCCAAGCGCCAGCACCCCACTCAGGGCCGGTTTAAGGAAGGATCTATTTTTTATCCGAGGTAACATATTCTGTATAGAGGAAATTCTCGCGAAAGACGGGATTGCCGGGCTCCAGGAGACAAGCCCTCGAGTACATCTCGAAAGCGGCTTTTCGATTGCCGAATATCTCATAGACCAGGCCGAGATTGCCGCAGGCGGCGGCGCAGTTCGGATTCTCCTTGAGGGCGTCCCGAAAGAGCATCTCCGCCTCTTTGAACTCCCCCTTCAGAGCGTATTCGGCACCCATGTTGTTGATCTTATCCGCGGGATCGCCGAACCAGACCAGGATCAGCTTCTTATGCACGTAGACCCGTTGCCGGCCCTCCCGGGAGGCGGACTTTCCCCCCTTTCCGGCGGTCCCGACCCTATCCGCCGGCACGGGCTTATCCGGCGTCACAAAGACCATGCCGACCTTCCGGGACAGGCGGACCGTTTTGTAGCAGTAGCAGGACTCCGCCGCGACCAGGAGGGAGAGGATCGCGGGGATCAGACTAAATTTCAGGCCTGATCTCATCACAGGTTTTCTCAATGGCCCGGGCCAGGCCGAGTATCGTCTTCTCCTGAAAATGGTTGCCCATAATCTGCAGGCCCACAGGCAGACCGGCGCTGTCCCGCCCTATGGGCAGGGATATCCCCGGCAGGGCCGCGAGATTGGCCGAGATGGTGAGTATGTCCGAAAGATACATTTCCAGCGGGTCGCTGATCTTGTCGCCCAGGGGAAAGGCCGAGGATGTGGTCGTGGGCGTAACAATGGCGTCTACGCGAGAAAAGGCCTCGCGGAATTCGTTGATGATCAGCGTGCGTCCCTTCAGCGCCTTAAGGTAATAGGCATCATAGTAGCCGGAACTGAGAGAGAAGGTCCCCAGGATGATTCGCCGTTTGACCTCCTTGCCGAAACCCTCGCTCCTCGTCCTGGTATAGAGCTCCGCCAGACGCCCTCCCTCCCGGGCTCTGTAGCCGTAGCGTATGCCGTCGTAACGGGCGAGGTTGGAAGAGGCCTCCGCCGTGGCTATGAGATAATAAACGGGAATGGCATACTCCGTATATTTCAGGGAGATGGGTTCTATCTTCGCACCCATCTCCTCCAGTTCCCTGATCTTTCCTTCGATGATGCCCCGGTTCTCCACGGGGATCCCCGTAAAGTACTCCTCGGGAACCCCGATGACCATGCCCTTGACATCCGTACGGAGATCACCGGGCAGGAAATCCACGGGTCTTTCGATGGAAGTGGAATCGCGGTCATCCCCTCCGGAGATGGCGGCAAGCAGCAGGGCCGCGTCCTCGACATTTCTTGCAAAGGTGCCGATCTGATCCAGGGATGAGGCATAAGCCACAAGGCCGTAACGGGACACGCGGCCGTAGGTGGGCTTGATGCCCGTCACGCCGCAGAAGGCGGCCGGCTGCCGGATGGAACCGCCGGTATCCGAACCCAGGGCGGCGGGAGCCATAAAGCTGGAGACAGCCGCAGCGGAACCGCCCGAACTGCCGCCGGGCACACGCCCCAGATCGTGGGGATTTTTTACCGGCCCGAAGAAGGAGCTCTCCGTGGTTGAGCCCATGGCGAACTCGTCCATATTGGTCTTGCCCAGGGTCAGGAAACCCATCGCCTTCAGTTTTTCGTAAGCGGTGGCACTGTAGGGGGGTACGAAATTGCGCAGTATACCCGACCCGCAGGTCGTGAGCATGCCCCGAGTGCAGATATTGTCCTTTATGGCAATGGGGATACCGTCATAGGGGGAAAGGGGCTTCCCGGCCGCTCTGCGCTCATCCGATTCCCGGGCCTCCCGAAGGAGTGTCTCCGGAGTGAAGGTGATAAAGGCATTGACTTTCGGGTTCAATGCCCCGATTCTTTCAATATAGTCCCCTGCGATCTCCGCAGAAGAGATCTTTTTCACTGCCAGCATTTCGGATAGTTCCGCGACCGTCTTCTCTGTCAACATGCAACACTCCTTGGAATATTGAACCAGGGCTCTTTGCGCCGCTTTTCAGGATGAATCGGACACAAACCCGTGTCAATGATTAATAAGGAAGTCAATAAATTTTTAATTGACTTTAACGGGAACGGATGTTCCCATATCCTTGTGGAGTACTATCCCATAGCGGTGGTTTCACACCAGTTACGGCGGAAAACACGGGAAGCCCGCACATCACCCCTTGTTAAACGCTTTGTGGTAACCGATTGTGGCGTTCCGAGATAAAGAGAGCAGAAAATCACGTTTAATCTAAACAATTTCCCTGGAGCAAAGAAAGACATGACACGTAAAAAAATCAACATCACCCGATCGCTGTTTACTCTCCTGACCCTGATCATATTCGTCTTCGGCTGTTCCAAGAAGAGTTCCGGCCTGGGCCAGAATGACGTTCAGCCCATCATCAGCGAGTTCCTCTCCAAGCATGTACAATACAGCGAGTTCACCGATGAGCTCTCCGAGAGAACCCTCAACAACCTCATCTACAGCATGGACCCCGGCAAGTACTATTTTTACAAAAAGGACGTGGACGAGCTGATGAAGCACAAGTATAAAATCGACGATTACGTAAACTCCAGGAATTACGAGTTCGTCTACCACGCCTTCGCCCTGTACAAAAAACGCTTCCAGGAAACCATGGATCTCATGGAAAAGCTCCTGACACTTAAATATGACTTCCAGAAGGACGAAACCCTCCTCGTGGACCGGGAGAAGACCGAATACGCCGTCACTCCCGAGGACATGAAGGAGCGATGGAGAAAGAACATCAAGCTTCAGCTCCTCAATTACATGTCGGTCACCAAGAACATTGAGGAGGCAAAAAACAAGCTGAGAAAGAAATACAAGATCTCCCGCAAACGGATTGACGAATTGGACCAGGACAGGATGCTTTCCATTTTCGCCAATGCCTTCTCCATGGCGCTGGATCCCCATTCCAATTATCTCACCCCGGAGGATCATGAGGATTTCATGATATCCACCAATCTCAAACTCGAGGGGATCGGGGTGATGCTGCGTTCCGAGGACGGTTTCGTCCTGGTGGAATCCATCATCCCCGGCGGCGCGGCCGACAAGCTTCCCAAGAACATGCAGCTCAAACCCAACGACAAGATCGTAGCGGTGGCCCAGGCAGCGGGGGAACCCGTGGACGTGATCGACATGGACCTGCGTGACGTTGTAAAAAAGATCCGCGGCAAGCAGGGAACCGAAGTGCGTTTGACGGTGCTGCGCAAGACCGACGAGAAGGGGGAACAGCGGCGCCTGATCGTCCCCATCATCCGCGAGGTGATCAAGCTGGAGGACAAGGCCGCCAAATCGGAAATCATCTTCATCAAGCGGGGAGGACGCGAGGTACCCATCGGCTATCTCAAGCTCCCCTCCTTTTACCTGGATTTCGACGCCATTCAGCGGGGAGATCCCAACTCCCGTAGTTCCTCCAACGATGTAAAAAACGAACTCAACGTTCTCATCAAGAAGGGGGTCAAGGGTCTCATCATTGACCTGAGGGGCAATCCCGGCGGGGCTCTGGACGAGGCCCGGGACATCGCCGGACTTTTCATCGATCAGGGTCCCATCCTTCAGATAAAGGGGCGCAGCCGTTTCGGCCGCGGATATGCCGTCTTTGACATGCAGGACAATGACCCCGGGGAATACTACAGCGGTCCGCTTGTGGTCCTGGTGGACAAATTCAGCGCCAGCGCCTCGGAGATCTTTGCCGGCGCCATAAAAGACTATAAGCGCGGACTCATACTGGGTCCTACCAGCACCTTCGGCAAAGGAACCGTTCAAAACTACATGAAGCTGGATGACGGCAAGAAGGGGGCCATGAAGGTCACCACGGCCATTTTCTATCAGCCGGGAGGGACCTCCAATCACCTCGACGGTATCAAACCGGACATTTATATTCCGGACATAAGCTCCATCTGGGACATCGGCGAGAACAAACTGCGCTACCCCCTGAAATGGGAAAAGATCAAGAGCGCCGGTTTCCGCCCCTATCGCAACCGGGTCAACGACAAGATCGTGAAGGGACTTTCTGCCAGTTCCAGCAAACGCATAAAGGAAAACAGCAAGTTTACCAGCCTTATCAAGAAAATAGGTGTTCTAAAGAAAAAACTCTCCAACAAGGTGATCAGCCTCAAGGAGGAATCCAAGCTGGAAAACAAGGAACTGAAAGAGATGGAAAGAAAGATGCGGGAGGATAAGAAGAACAAGCTGGTGGATACCGAAAACGACCTTTTCCTGAAAGAGGCCCTGGAGATCACAGCGGATTACGTTCAGAGCATCAAGTAATTCCCCCTGCAGGATCGCTGCAGATTATTTGCCGAACCATCAGGCATACGAACGTGCAGGATGCAGTTACACAGATAAAAAAACCCGTTCCCACCAGGAACGGGTTTTTGTTGTCTCACTCCATGTCTCCCCGACATCAGCCAATGATGTCCAGATAATCCCTGATCTTTCCCAGCAGGTCTCCTGCAGCGGGCCCCTCGGCTATTTCGATCTCGGCGTTCTTTCCTCCGCCGGGCGTTTCGGACAGAATACCCATATCCTCCAGTCGGCTTAGGGCGTTGTTGTAGTTGGGAAGGGAGAGGGATTCCGCCAGGCCCACCTCCCCCGTGTGGAACATCTTGATGCCGGACTTGCGGACCTCCACGATGAAATCCTTCCGGTTAACCGTTTTACGACGATAGGAGAGCAGTGTGTCCACAACGACAAGATAGGATTCCAGGAAATCTTTGATGATGGCCCCGTAGAGGCGGAGCACGTCCGCCTTTTCCTCCTGAACCTTGATCCCGTTCCCTTCCCGGACCATCAACCCCTCGGAGAGGAGAAAATCACGGACTACATCGGACTGGGCGCTGAAGATATCCTCCACATCGGCGGAGTAAACGAATTCCCGGGAGAAGAGATCCTTTATGAAGCCGTATTCGGTCCTGATGGTCTCCGGGGTGATCTCGACGGACTTCCTCTGCAGGTAGAGAAGGGCCAGGGAATAAAATGCCACCGGTATGAAATAATGGATGATGCTGTTCTTGTAGAAGGCTATCCTTGCCCGGTTTTCCTCCCGGAGGACGAAGAAGTCGTCCACATCGCTCCCCGAGCGGCCTCCCTCCATTTTCAGCGGCTCGATGATCTTGTCCTCCTGGTAGGTGGAAAGGACCTGCTCGACTATGCTCTCCAGGTTAGCCTTACGCTGCAGGGAAT
>CALCJG010000264.1 GCA_937967705.1 uncultured Spirochaetia bacterium | reverse complement strand
CCCGCCCCCGGGAAGATAGAAGGTGGGAGTAGGCTCGAAGGCGAAATCGACGATCTCGCCCTTATCCGTCACCAGAGCGACCTTTATCCCGGAGGTGCCGTGATCCACCGCCAGGATATGCCGCTGCGCTCCCGCCCTGTTCTTCATGGGGTCCCCCCTGTGTTACGAAGTTTCCCCCCTTCGGCCTATCTCCTGCGGGCGGGTTTCTTTTTCTCGTCCTTGCCCGCCGAGCCCGGCTTTAAGAGGGGTGATGGTCTGACCCCGTCCAGGGCCATCTGGCCTCCGGGGTTCATGATGTCATTGGGATCGAAATACTTCTTCAGGGCGCGGAGCACGTCCATCTGTTCCCGGCCAAGCTGTTTCTCCATCCAGGGGGCTATCATCTTGCCCACTCCGTGATGATGACTGAGGGAACCTCCACTCCTGTATATGTGCTCGATGACCCCTTCCTGGAACTCTTTGTATTCCCTGGGATCGTCCGTCTTCATGATGAAGATGAAGTAGAGATTGGTCCCCTGGGAATAGAAATGCGAGGCATGGGTCATGCATATGGTCTGTGGCCTGTTCTTGATGTAGGACCGCACCCCTTGATGCAGGGAATGGATCTTGTCCCAAGATACGCCGCTCTCCAGGGTATCGATGATGATCCCGTAATCCTGCAGATCCTCCCGCAGATAGGGATCCCTGTAACGCCCGGGCTCCCATTTCTTGGTGGCGAAGCCGGTCAGATACATTCCCCCGTGTTTTCTGCATACCTTCTTCACGTTCCTCTTCACATTGGCCGTGTAGGACTTGTCGCCCTCCGATGAGCCGATGAAGAGGCAGCGCTCCATGGGTTTGTATCCCTTCAGCGTCATCATCTTGTCCAGGAAAGTCCCGTCGATCCCGTAGAGTTTAAGGCCGATATGGGTCTCCTCGGGGTCGGAGATGCGCATGACCGCCGGCATCCCGAACTCCCCCTGGGAGATTTCCCGCATGGCGTTGACCGCATCCGTCCATGTGGGGAAGATGAAGCCGAAGCGCTTGCGGTTCTCCGGCATGTGCCGGTAAATTTTCATGGTGAGCTCGGTCACGATCCCGAAGGACCCCTCGCTCCCCTTGATGATGTCGTTCAGTTTGGGCCCCGTGGCCGTGGCGGGAAATTCCAGGGTGCGTATGGTCCCCTTCGGAGTTACGATTTCCTGGCCGACGACCAGATCGTAGGCATCCCCGTAGTAGGAGGAGCCCTGTCCGGAACCGAGGGTGACCACCCAGCCCCCAACCGACGAATACTCGAAGGACTGCGGGAAATGACCGCAGGTATACCGCCGCCGGGCGCCGAAGAGCTCCGGGGCCCTGTTGAGGGCATCCTCATAGGCCGGCCCCATCATCCCCGCCTGTACCGTAACCGTCGCGTTTTCCTCGTTGAGCGAAACGATCTTGTTCATGTGGGTGTTCATCACCACGGTCACCCCTCCCCGTGCGGCGACAAGCCCCAGGGTTACCGAAGAACCGCCCCCAAAGACGTAGATAGGTATCTTGTGGCTGTTGCAGTATTTCACGATCTCCTGAACGTCCTTCTTGTCCCGTGGGTGCACCACCAGGTCCGGAACCTCGAAGTGTTTCCCGTTGCGGAGCACCATGGCCTCCTCGATGGTCTTGCCATGAGAGAACTTGATGCGGTCGTAATCGGACGAGGAGACATTCTCCCTGCCGACGATCTTCTGCAGGGCCGCCACATGCTTCGTGGTGAGTCGGACCTTCTGACGGCAGACCGCCTTGTCATTTCCCACAGTCTTCTTCTTTTTGAAATCCTCGTCGGTCAGATTGAAGGTCTTCTTGATCTCCAGGTAGAGCTTCTCGTTGGGATGCTTGTAACCTTTAGGGTCCCCCCACTTGAAGATGGAACGGTAGGAACCCGTTTCGGGCGCGTCTTCCAGCCAATCCGGCCTGAAAAATTTATATTCGTCTGACATGACATCCTCCAGTAATTTAATCCCGCCTTCTTTTCTGGCAGGCTTTCTTTCCCTTAAAAAAGGAGAGAAAATACCGGGATTTGCCTCTTGGCAAGGTTTTTTTCATTTTCATATACGGGCATATCATATTTTTTTTGGTCATCCCGGACCGAACCGGCCCGGGATGGTCCTTTTCTTCTGTTGTCCTGTATCCTCCCGGACTTGCCCTAGAAGATGCCGAACTGGGATATGTCTATGGGTGATTTGTTACCCTTCTCATCCACCGTCTCGAGGATGACGCTCCCCCCCCCGGAGGAACCCTTCTTGCCGCTCAGATCATACACCTCTCCAACGGTCTTCAGGAAGGCGAGAGGCTCCACGCAGGCCTCCGGCGGCATGATGCCTGTCCCCTTGACCTGCCCGCGGTTCATCATGATGGCGCCCACAGCGGCAGGGATACCGGTCCCTTCCCCCAGGCCCTCGCTTTCCGAGAAGAGATGGAAGCGGTATTCCCTGTAAACCCCGTCCTTTTTCCCTTTGGCTATCACGGAAACACATCCCCGGGGTTTGGAGAGACCGGATTCGGCGAGAATGCGCTCCCTTTCCCGGAGGATATAGGCAACGGCGAAGTCATAGGGAACGACCTTCTGACCTTTCACATCCAAAGGCTCCCGGCTGGCCAGTCCCAGGCCGCAGAGATCCCGGGTGAGATCATAGTACTCATTGGGTATGACCGACCCCTTGTTGGTCACCTGACGCAGTTTGATATAGCGGTACATGGTCACCTGCTCGGGATGCGGGTAAGGGTAGAGGGGCACCTCCCCGATGACAGGGAACTCGAAACTCTGCCGCAGGGCAATCCCGTCCTCTTCGAAATACTTCACATAACGCAGCGCACCCTCCAGGAACATGGGGCAGTCGATGGTCATGCAGTGGAAACGGTGCCCGATGACCCCCTCGCCCTCTACCTTCTCACCGCCATGGGTGTGGAAGATATCGATAGACTCCGTCTCGTCCAGCAGCAGGTCCGCCGCCAGTTTTCCCAGCAGGTTGGTGATTCCCGGCGAGTTGCCCATCCCCAGAAGGACAGGAATGCCCGCTTCCTTCGCTTTGCCGTCCATGTTCAGCATATCGAGGGTCACGTCCACATCGTCGCAGACGTCGACGTACTTGATCTTCTCTTTCAATACGATATCCACGATGGATTTGACCGTGCTGTAGAAAGGCCCCACGCAGTTGAGTACGACATCGCTCCCCTGGACGGCCTTCGTGACGCTCTCCCGGTCCTGGGCGTCAAAGAAGAGCGCCGACACCCTGGTATCCCCCAATTCCCGGGTCATCTCGCCAGCCCTTTGAATGTTGTAATCCCCTATGACGATCTGGGAAAACTCCTGGCTTTTTACAAGGGTTTGGACCGCCACGGATCCCACAGCGCCGCACCCCCCCAATACAATTACCTTGGACATGATATCCTCCGAAATAACTTCGTTAATGTTAACATACGTTAACTTTATGACACCCCTTTTGTCAATCCTTTTCTGAACTTTTTCCAATTTTTTTAAACAGAAAAACTCTGTCCCTCAACTCCAGGATGGCCATGTTTAATCAACAACATGGGTTACCTGAGGAAATTGCGAGAGGGAGGGGGTTAAGTTCACCGGAGGGATGCTAACAGATGATCAAACAGGGGCCAGAGGAACTACCTTCGATTTTCGCAGTTTCCTGTCCCTTGTAACCAGGGGAGCATCATAGTTTATACTGGTGGCACAGATTATTTCATCGGCGGGATCGCTTTTAATATCGAGGTTATATACCGCAAGGCATACATCAAGGGTTACCGGCCATATATGAATGCCAGACAGGACCCCCCTGAAACGGGGATTCCCGGGATCAAGAGAAATGCGGCCAAGCTGAAACAGCTTTGTCAGTTCCCATATTACGATTGCCGATATGCCCCATCGGCTGTTCCCAAGAAGCTCCCTTTCTTCCCCCTTAAGGGAATCTGCAAGGGCGTAAATGAGGATATGCGTATCAAGATTCAGCATCCCATTTGAGCCCCGTGGAAAGGATATCACCATTTACAGTCAGCTCACCCTTCAGCGAGCCGATCAGGCGGCCCGACTCGGCCTCGATGGGTATAAGCCTTGCCACAGGTCTTCCGTGCTTCGTAATCACGATGCCCTCGTTTTCCAGGTTGCTGAGAATATGCAGGCACTGTTCCTTAAATTTAGTCGCACTTATTTTTTCCATAATATTAAGATACAAATAACCACAATAATGTCCAGTCATTTTTATGGTCATTTTACCAAAGGACTGCCTGCGGTAACCCCATTCTGCCGTATTGGAATAATTGCAAACGCCAATAGACACGAGCTTTCTATAACATATTCTGAGGCCGTGTATGCGCTGGGATTCTCGATTAGCCCTAGGGAGGGAGCCAGGACCGGCAAATCATTCTCTCCAATTATTTCACCTCTCCTCTAACGGCCTGCAAATGGCCGCGCCGCAATATCTGTCGTGCCGGCGCAGGCTATTGGACCAAAGGACCCGTGAATTTCCTCACATCGCCGATGCGGCTCATTTCAATTGTCGCAGTGACATAGTAGTCCCGTCCATAATATCTTTTCAGGAGGATGATGACCCGGTCACCCGGAACCGCGTTTTTGACAGAGGGATACTTCAGGTAGCTGACCGACGGGCAGTCCTTTTCCCAGGGCCAGAAAGCCTCTTTATAATAGTAAACGCAATCCGTATGAACCACAATCCCGTCGAGATTTCCCCTGAGGAACTCAACGGGAATGACGTTTCTCAACCTTAACGACCGTCGCCACGGCGATGATCTCCGCCTCCCGGACGCTGGTTGCCAGATCGACATGACGGATGATGCCCGGGAGGGCTGGAGCAGCAACGAACAGGACCATGACTATGATGCCGCAGAGAACACCTGGTGAAGAGAAGTCACTGCAGCCGGAAGCCCTTTTTAACCGGTTTATCATTTCACTGCATTTTGGAATTGCAATACCCTTCTTAAAGTGCCCATTCATAACGATTCATTTTAACGGAAGGAATGTAAATCTCAAGAAAAATATCTTCGTCGATGAAACAGGAGGTCCGGGGATTAAATGATATGTGTGTCGTCCTTTTGATATAATACTCCATGCTCTCCTGCAAACACGATACAGAAAACCTCGAAGCTACCGGAAGCGATGGGGCTGCGATTTACTCATAACTCTGGTAAAAGAACAAGCTTTTATTGATTATTTCAACTGTCCCCTTCATTCACCCGGCATGTCCGTAGACAGTGTTGCGTTTTCGGATTAATGCCGGTAACTATCAGTAGCTCTGTCTTAGAAACGGACGCCGCAGCGCAACATTACCTGAACGGTCTTCAGATCCTGGCTCAGGTAGTCCACCATCTGATAGAAAAGGCCCGTTTCCGCAAAGAAATGCCGGAAGGGGCGTATCTCCGCGGTAAGACCTATCTGGTAGAAGGGATCGCGGGAGTTCAGCTCCTGGACGGACCAGGGCAGGGCAAGCCTGGTAACCGCCAATCCCCCGCCCAGCTTTCCGTTTATGTAGACCGGCTTGAGTCGGTCCAGGGTGTAAAAGAGGGTCGTTCCGAAACGGCTGCAGTCGAGGGTCCCTGTGGCTCCTCCGAAGTCCTGCCTGGTCTTATAGGTGTCATGAGCGAACTCCAGCTCCAGTCCCATGTTCCGGATGACCGGGATGTTCCTCAGACCTCCGAAGGCGGCAAAATCGGCCCCGGCCATGAGACCGATGGATTGGAAGCTGTCCTTGAGGTATCCGTTCCAGTCCGGCATCACATGGACATAGGCGATATGCAGTCCCGCTTTGATCCCCAGCATCCGTCCGGGGCTTTCCGGAGTCCCCTTGAGGGCCTCCTTGATGAAGGAGGGTTTCTTTACCTGAATCAGGCCGGACTTTCCCCCCCGGGCGCCGTCGGGATTGATCACCTCCAGTACATAGGGGCCCTCCTCCGCCGAGGTCAGGTCTGCGTCGAAATGCATGATGCTGTCAAAATCACACCGGACGTTGCGCCCCTCCAGGACTTTGTTTCCCTTACGGAGCTCCACGCGCGCCTCCTTCTTGAAGTTCTTTCCTGTCAGCATCAGGTCCCGCTCCCACTGCCCTGAGAGGAGTTCTTTGCGGCTCAGGGATTCGATCACCGGCGGTACGGGGATCATCAGCACCAGGGCGTCCTTCTGCTCGGTCACAAAGCCTTCCTTGTTCTCCATGATAAGCACATAGGTCCCGTCGGGCGTCCTACGCAGGTCCAGGTCGAAACGTATCGCCTCATCCCCCTCGTGACGCACCCTGAGCGGCCTTATCTTCACATCCCCTTTTGTAAAGAAGAACTCCGCGTCCTTCAGATTTCTTCCCTTCAGAACGAGATCCCCCCTCTCCAGGCCGACGAGGAGCCGGCTCTCGCTGAGGGAGACAAACTCCGGATAGACGGGCCGGCGCACCCCGTAACGCCGCGAGGCCACGTCCCGGAAACCGTCGGGGTTTTCCAGCACCAGGTCGTAATCCCCCTCGGGGACATCGGCGAGGTTGAACTCGCATTGCAGCTTTTCCTCGGAATCGTAGAGGATTCTTTCCCCCTCGATCCGTTTGTCCCCCTTAACCAGGAAGACCTTCGTCCCTCGGACTAGGTTTTTGCCCTCCACCGTCACCTTTTCCCTCCGGCCTATGAAGCCGTAGGCCTTCTCTACCCCCGAAAAGACAGGATAGACGGGAATCTTCACGATCAGATCGGTCCAGTCCGACCATTCCTCGATCTTATGAAATTTATTGACAGCCCCCACTCGCATCCGGTACTGCCCCGGCGCCAGGAGGAGCTGCAGTTCCGTGACCGTTACTCTCTGGCTGAAGACCGTCTTGCCCGCGGCGTCGCGGATCTCCACCTGATAGCCGATGGACCCTTCGACGCTCTCCCAGCTGACGGTAATCTTCTTTTCGGCCCCTTTTTTCTCCGCGTCATCAGACCGGGCAGGAACTCCAGGAAGGAGGCAGAGGCAGAGCAGTGCTGTCAGGATGATAGGGTATCTCTTCATGGCCTTAGAGGAACTGCACCTTGGAGGATTTCACTTTGGGTTTCCCCTGCAGTTTCTTCAAGGTGACAGAGAAAGAGGCCCGGACCTCGGGACTGCGCCGAATCACCCCGCCCCCCTTGCCCGTTTCGAAGGCCTGCAGGGTCCAGTAGTATAGGCCGCGGTCCAGCCGGGCCAGATCGCGGAACTCCGCGGAGAGGGAGGAGGATTTGCGTGAGAAAAGCTCCTTCCGTGTGCCCTTGCGGTAGAGCCGGCATTCGTAGAGATTGGCGCCCGCCAGGGGCTTCCAGGAGAAACTGATGCCGCCCCGGCGGCTCATGTCCACGGAGGCCCCCTCCCGGGGCTCTGTTATCTGAGGGGCCGCCAGGGGACCACGCACGTGTATTTTCCGGGGTTCGCTCACGAGTATATCGCTGCCGTCGGAATCCAGCATGCGGACGCGCCAGTAATAGCTGCAGGGCGCCAGGTCGGAGGCTGTGAGCCCGTAGTCCTCGGTTCGGAATTCCCTCTCGGTTTTGGCGAACCCCCGGTCGGAGGAGATCTGAAGCACAAACCTTCCCCGGAACTCCGAGCGCTTCCAGGCGAAGCTGACCGGTACGCTCTTTTGGCCGAACTCCGGGGCAAAGACGGTCTCATCCGGAGGCGCGGATACCTGCAGCCGACCCCCTTCGGCCACTGTAAAGAGGCCCGCTGCGGAAAACTTCGTCAGGGCCTCCTTGCCCTGCATCCCCCGGACCCGCCAGTAATACCGTCCCGCCTTCAGCCCGCCGGCCAGGGAGAAGTAGTTCCCTTCCACGGTTTTATCCGTCACCACCCCCTTGAAGTCCGCATCCCGGGCCAGGAGGAATTGATAGGATTTGATCTCCCGGTTGTCCGCCCAGTTGAAGAGGAGGTTCCGCTTCCTTAGAATACCGGCCAGCAGAGTGGCCTCTCTCGTCGGTGATATGAGTCTGGGCGCCTCAAGGGTCCGGCGCACGTCGACTGTGAATTTCCGCACGGGACCCGCTATCAGGCGCTCGGCCCCCGCCAGGCCTGTCCGCGAGAGAACGCGCCAGTAGTAGACGCCCCGGGGCAGTTCGGCGGCAATGGAGGTATCGGCGCTTTCCAGCTTTCGGAGGGGATTCTTCATACCTTCCTCAGCGGCGATCTCCACCAGATAGCCCGTGGCGGACCGTCCCGCCGTCCAGCGGAAGGTCACCAGGGGCGGTTTTACGATGTACTGGAAGGTCTCCCCCGCCCGGGGATAGAGGGGCGCAGCCGGATCGGCCCGGAGTAAGACGAGCTT
>CALCJG010000263.1 GCA_937967705.1 uncultured Spirochaetia bacterium | reverse complement strand
AAGGTGATATCGGTACTGCGGATCTCCTCCAGCATCTCCTCCGTAACGAGGCCCGGCTGGTTTTGCAGGATGCCGCCGATCAGGTCCTGGAGGCTGATCTCCCGAAGCAGCTCCCCGTACCTGCCGTTCATCTCCTCAAGCATGCCGCTGACCATGAGATCCGCCTCCCGCAGGGCGCTCCCCGCGAGGATCTCCCCGCCTTCCTTCCCGGCCCGCTCCAGCCAGTCCGCCTCTCCCGCCCTGAGATCAGTCCAGCGCCGGCCCCACGCCTCAAGACCCGAGGCGATGCGATCCGCCGCCTCCCGCTTCCACTGCCTGAACCGCTGCTCCAGGGACTGCTCCATGTTGCGCCACTGCAGCACCCCCCGCTCGAAGATGCTCCCGACCCGGCGGTCCCAGTTCTCCTTTTTCCTTACAAGCGCTGACCGCTTGAGATTCCATTCGGCTATCTGCAGGCTGCGGTCCTGTTCCCTCTCCCTCTCGCCGATCCCCCGGGACTCCGCGGCGAATTCCCCGAACAATTCCCTGAGCTCATCCGGATCTTCGATGCTGCTTCGCAGCCGGGCAATCATCTCCAGGCTCATCCCCTCCAGCAGGGCGAAATACTCCATGCCCGCGCGAACGTATCCCCGGTAGGCCCTGCCTGTCTCGGCTCCGGAGTCCAGGCCGTCACCCGCCTCGCCGGAGGCAAAGATGTCATGCAGCAGCGCCACCCGGGCCCGGTCCATCACCACTTCGTCATATCCTTCACCTTCCATCTGCCGCGTATAACGGAAGTAGTCCTCGAACTTATCCGTCCTCCTCTCCTCGGTGAACCGGGCGTAGCTCGTTGCGATACTGCCGGCGTTGAAAAAGATCCCCCGATTCACGAAATATCCCCGGGCGTCATACACATCTGATTCCTCCCCCAGGATGAGAACGTTCATATGCTCTCCATCGATCTCCCCGTCCGAGAGGAAGGCGAGATCAGGCCCGCTGAGATCGAATCCGTTCGCTTCGGCGATCTGGCCCAGGGCCTCCTTGAGCGTCGGCTTCTCCATTGTCACCATCTGCATGCTTTTGGTATCCAGGTAGGTCACAATTCCCCTCTCCGCCGTATCGTCCAGGGTTTCAATCTGCGTGAGGCAGGCCAGGGAGGCCTGCTTTTTCAACATATCCCTTTTTTTATCCTGCAGGGCCAGTATCTCCGAAGAGAGGAGTCCATAGAAATTCTCCATGCTCCTTCCGTGGGAGTCGCGGCTGCCCTCCACCCGCCGGATGTTTGAGTAGAGGGCATCCAGGGCCCGCTCCACGATCCACATCCCCGACCCCCAGTAATGCGCGTTGGCCAGATACTTCCCCACCCGCTTCTTCCTCCGCAGCTGATCGTAGCGCTCCCGAAGAGGCCTGTAGAGCTCGTAGGTCCCCGCGTAATTGAGGGAGAGATTGTGATATTGATTGGCGTACTCCTCCTGCCAGAGGTAGTTCTCCATGAACCCCTGCATGTTGGCGTTGAACACCAGGGTCCTCTCCCCCAGCAGATCGGCCAGACAGTCCCAGAGGGGAGAGGCGCTGTTCTCAATACCCTCCCCGCCGAGAATGCCCGAACCGAACCATCGCTCCGTCTTCAGTATCTCCTCCCCCAGACCGAATAGCTCACTGTGATCGTTATAGTAGTAGGCCGCGGTGGCCAGGTCGCTTTTCAGGGAAACCCCCGGTCCCATGTTGCTCCAGGACTGAAGACGGCCCGTGAAATAATCGTTGTCTATCAATCGGTCCACCAGCTCGTCCCGGGCCCTGATCCTTTCCTCGTCCCCGGCAGATACGGGCGCCAGGGAGAGGAAGCGGTTTTTCGCCTTCTCGTATTCCGCCCGAGCCGCCTCCCAGGCGATGCTGCGCTTCTTCACCTCCTGCTCCATGCAGACCCGCAGTTTTTCCATACGGAAGGCCCGGTCGGCCTTCTCTTTCAGCTCATTCATTCTCCGGACATATTCGGCGTCCTTCATCACATCCTGTTCCCGGACCTTTATCACCTCTTCTGCCTGAATGGCAATCCGACGCATCACATCAGCATGCAGTCGTTCCACCTCCTCATAATCCTCCCAGGCATCGCTGACCAGATCCGCCTCATCGCGCCGACCGTCAGCCCTGCCCCGGCTGCTGTAAAGATAAGCCGTGGAGGCATAATCGTAGAGGGCCTCCCGGGTCTCCTTTTCCCTGCGGGCCTCTTCCAGGCGGTCGTAGAGTATGGTGAGGATTTCCAGCTGATTGCGGTAATTTTCCCGAGCCTCAGCATATCCCCTTCCGGACATACCGAAGGCACTCTCAGCGGCATCGAGTTCTGCCCTGGAGGTATCATACGCCTCCCGGACCCCGCGGTACTCTCCGCCTTCGAGATACTGTCCCAGACTGCCCGCTGCGAGCACCTTGCCGGTCCGTTTCATCTCATCCCGGGCCTCCCGCAGCTCATCATTAAATACCGCATAACGCTCGCCGGCCTTTTCCTCAACGGTCGTCAGGTTACCTGACGCATCCCCCGCCCCGATACTCCCGGAGAGGAGGGCGATGATCTCCGCCGCATTCTCACCTCCCAGGACGCCGCACTCCTGCCGTATGCCGGTGATCAGACCGTTCAGATCCGTCAGCCCGCCGGTGCCGAAATCCCCCCCGGGACCGTACTCATAGAGACTCCCGTCGTCCCGGGTCAGGGCGATATCACCCAGATCCCTGCCGATGAGCCTGGCGGTCTCCATGAGTACCGCCAGTCCCCGGTTGAACTCCGCAGCCTCCTCCAGCACATAGTTCAGCAGGCTCTCCTCGCCGCTGAAAAAACCCATGACGCCGTCCCGCAGGGAATCGCTCAGGAGTTCATCGAGGCTGCCCGGGACGGCGCGCTCTCCGGCCTTGAGGGAGTAACCCCGCCGGATATATTCCTCCCCCAGGGCCAGCAGATCCCTTTCCTCCCCCGCATCCATCCGGCCGTTTCCGTTTTCATCGCTGAAATAGTGTCCGCTTGTTTGATCCTGCAGAAGCCCCTCCCGGGTAATTAAAAGTTCCTCCAGAGGCGTCAGGGCTCCGGGCCTCGTACCATCCCGGTAACCGGTGTATTTGTCCGCGGCAATCCCCAGATAATCCCGGTAATGAGTGAAGTTCTCCCATCCCCGGATCGCCAGAGTCTCCACACCCTCCGCCAGCCAGAGATCCTGTGCCCTTACAGTGGAGAAATCCTGCCACGCCTGCAAGGTGGAACTTCCTCCTTCCAGGCCGTCAAGCAGGAGAGACAGGAGATCCCCCGACGCCCGATTGAGCAGGCAACCGGCCAGGACGATCTCCAGGGCCCCCAAGGGTTCCATGAGATAGGAAGGCCTGGCGAGTTCCGGATCCAGTGCGTAGAGGCGCAGGAAATTTATTTCCCGCTCCTCCGTGAGGCCGCACTGTCTGATGTACGACTCCACGTCCGCAGACCCGTCATAGGATAGGGCCATATTCCAGACCAGATCGGCCCTCTCGCCCCCGCCGACGTATTGAATCACCCGGTTGATTCCAGCGACAACCTCATCGGCGAAAGACATTTCCCGTCCAAAGCCGGAGTCCCCCTGCGCGATGAGTCTTTCCCGATATTCCTCCAGCGTCCCGAATTGGGCGGCATCCCGGAGATATCGCTCCATGAAGTCCGTTTTGTCGTACTCCTCTCTCAGATCCTTTACCTTCCTGTAGAGCGAGAGGACCCGCGCGTTGAGCTCCCCCATCTCGGTTCCGTAGATATCTTCGGACAGGTTTTCATAGAGCCGGTTCATCTCCGCCAGCATGTCATCCACCGCCCCGGTGTAGGTTCCCAGGGGCGAAAGGACCCCATAGGCCTGCGCACCGTCGATGTAACGATCGGAACCCATAACCTCGTTTTCCCGGATGTTTCGTATGATTCCATAGCCCGCGACGATACGTCCGGCCTTTTCGGTCAGGTCCCTCAGCCGACGGGTATGCGTCTCCGCCTCTGCCGCGCTGATATGGCGATTCTCATAGGTCGCTCCCGCCAAAAGCATGTTGCGGTAGCGGGCCGCCGCCTCCTCCAGCGCGCTTCGGAGGGAGGAGGGAAGAGACCGGTATTCCTCCCCCCTGAGGAAAGTCAGGAGATTTTCGCCATATTCCCTGAGCCGTCCGTAGGATATGCCTCCCCTGTCAATTGCCTCCGCCTCATCCCCCCCTACCCCGAGAATGCCGGCCACCCGGGAGACCAGGCCCTCACGGCGCAGCCTTTCTTGCTTTTCGGCAGAATAGTCGTAGTTTTGCTCCGCATAGAGGGAGAGGGCCCCGTAAACGTCCAGAGCCCGCAATTCCCCCTCCAGCAGGGCGGAGGCATCGAAGAGATCGAAGGAACCCGGCTGCAGTATCTCCAGGAGACGTATCCCCGCCTCCCTCCTCTCTTCCTCCGTAATCTCGACAGAGGCGTATCCCGTCTCATTCCCTTCGGCATCGTACTGCACGATCCTCTTCTTTCCGGTCGTCAGCAGTTCCTGCAAACCCTCCACCATCTGCCGGACTTCATCGCCGCTTTTTCCCCTCAGCACGTTCCCGTAGAGGTTCTGAACAATGGAAAGAGCCCCGGCGCTCTCATCCATATAACCCAAAAACACGTTATACGACTCATCATCCGCGATCCCGATCATGCCAGCGCGCACATCCGGTGAAGCCAGGAAACGGTAGATCTCCCGATACTCACTCCTCCGATTTGGGTCATTCCCCTCCGTCAGCCTTTCCCGACAGGCCGCCAGCAGACGCCCGTAAAGGCCCGCATAACCCTGCTCTGCCTCTTCCCGTATCATCCCCTGCACCAGGCCGATGAGGCGGAGATTCTCCCCGGCCAGCTTTCCCCCCGAACCCTCGCTCAGCAGTCCGTAGCGCTCACCGATTTGCTTCAAGGCATACCCGTATTCATCCAAATCCGCAGCGGAACGAAAATCCGCCAGGAGATAGCGGACCACCTCCCGGGAGATTTCGAAGCCCGCCGCAACGGAAGACTTTATTGCGTACAGACACGCCGAAAGTTCCGCCTCACGGGCAAAGAGTTCCTCACCAGCTCTTGCGATAATCCGCCGATACAGCTCCTCGGCTCCTGCTTCATACTCCCCCGCAGCGCTCCCGGGGCAGGAGCGCATCATCCCCCGGATAAAGGACTCCCGGAGGGCTAGCTTCTTTTCGGCATATCCGCCGCCTTCGGCGAGAATGCCCTCCACCTCCTCGCGCAGGAGTCCCTGCCCCGCCAGGGTCATTAAGGCAGCGATGTCCTCAGGATCACCGCCTCCCTCCAGAAGCCTGTCGAAAGCGCCTTCCGCGTCGGCAAGGGTCACCCGGTCATCCCCCCGAGCATCCCGGTAGCCGTTCATCAGATCCAGGGCAATCGCCTCCGCCTTGTCTGCCGGATCTTCACCGCCTTCCAGCAGGATTTTCAGCGTTTCATAACCGTTTCGGGACCGGTCAAAGGCTGTTTCCAATTCCTCAAGTCTTAACTGCAGGGATTTCAGATATCCGGTTTCCCGATCCTCGTTGTCTGGAATCCTGCCGAAAACCGCGTCCCGCTTTTCCTCCAGGGCCAGGGCGATTTCCCCGGCACCCAAGCCCCCGGCCTCTTCGAAGATTTCTTCCACCAGGGAATGACGGCCTCTCCAGCCTTCGGTGTCCCCCGTTCCCTCGAGCAGGACCATCGCAGTGTGAATCCGTCCGGCATAGGCCATCGCCTCATCGTTCTTTTCCCGGAGGACAATCGCACCGTAGTACTGCCTTGCACAGGCAAGCCATTCGGCCTCTTTCCCGTCCAGGGCATTCTGCAGGCTGATGATCTTTCCCGTTGCCGCGTTGATCTCCTCGATGGCGCTGCCCATCGATTCCGGATTGGCCAGGTACATGCAGATGGCCGTCACCTCCTGATAGGCCCCCTGCGCCCCGGCAAAGACCTCCCGGGCTGCCTTCAGCCTGCGGCCTGCCTCCTCCAGTTCCTCCCCGCGCAGATCCAGGGCACCGAGAATATCCCCCCTCAACCGCGCCAGGGCCTCGTCGTATTCCCTCTTTTTCTCCGCATACTGCACCCGGGCCTGTCTCAGACTCTCCTCCTGTTCTTCCCGGCTGGCCCTTCCCGCCGGATCGCTGGCGTAGGCGTAAACCCTTCGGGCCCGTTCCAGCTGTTCCTCCCAGAAGCCCTTTTCGATCTTAAGAGTCTCCATCTCGTATTCCGCCCGCGTCATCAGGTAGGGGTCCTCGGTCACTCCGTAGCGGCCGTTGATGATCACCGCCCCCTGCTCATCCACATAGAAATAATCCTTCAGAACCGGGTTTCCCGCTGCATCCACGCTCTCATCGCTCAGCCAGTCGACGGCAAAGGCCCGGGCCTCCAGTTCCCCCCGGGCGAGAATGCCGTTGAAGCTCTCCAAGAGGTCCTCCCAGCTCGCGATCTGCCCGTCCACCGTGCTGATGACTTTTTGAAAATCCGCATCGGCGCTGTCCGCCGTAAGGGTTTTACGGTACTCCCGCAGCCAGCCGAGATTCTCCACCGCCGTGGCCATCGCCCGGGCTCCCCCTGTGACCATGCTCCGGAGATTCTCCGCATGCTCGTCCCAGGCGGCGCTCTGTATCTCAATGTAGCCGTCCAGCTCCTCCACGGCCTCCTGATAGCCCTGGTCCGCCTCCTGAAGCCTTCCCTCCCAGAGACCGGTTCCCTCGTAGACCCGGCGCTGCATCTCCCGAAGCCAGGCCTCCCTCTCGGAGCGTAGTTTCTCGAAGGCCTCCTCCCACACGCCCTTGGCCGACTCGAAGCCCGAGAGGGCCTCCCGTTCCCATGTCAATCTGGCCAGGATCAGGCGGTCCTCCGCCCGTCTCCAGGCGGCCAGACCCCCGTCCACGGCCGACCACAGGAGCCGGCGACAGGCCTCCCCAGGATCGAGTTCCCCCGCAGGAAGCTCCTCCACCGGGGCGAGGTACAGGCGGTCCTCCATGATCTCCTCCACCAGGCCGCCGGTCTCCTCAAGAATGCCCCGGGCGATTGCCTCCGCCGACCGGGCCTCGCTCTCCCGACGCAGGGAATCGGTGTCGAAAAAACGCTCATAGAGATAGCGGTTCCGCTCCCCGATGAAGAGCATCTCCTCATCCCGCTTCCTCTCTTCGCTCATAAGGGTCAACTGCTCGTCGAGCCCCTGCAGAAAACCCTCCCGAATCACATCCTCCAGATCCAGGGAAGCCAGGATCCCCTCCCGCTGCCGGGCGAGGGCCCCCTCAAATCCCTCCCACTCCCGGGCGAAGGAGACCTCTGGTCCCTCCTCCCAGAGCGCCAGCGCCTCCGCCGCGGAGGCGGGAGACATTCCCG
>CALCJG010000262.1 GCA_937967705.1 uncultured Spirochaetia bacterium | reverse complement strand
TATTCGAAGACCTCCTGCTTCTCCTGGAGGGTCTCCTTCTCACAGAGCATGCTCAGCAGGCTCAGGCTGCCCATGATGCCGCCGAGGACATTGTTGAAATCGTGGGCGATCCCGCTGGCCAGCGTCCCGATGGCGTTCATCTTCTGGGCGTGGATGAGCTGCGCTCGAATTTTTTCCTGCTCCGCTTCAGCCCTGCGGCGGTCGGTGATGTCCCGGAAATACCAGACCCGTCCCTCATAGCTCCCGTTCTCGCCTATCATCGGCGCGGAGTAGCGTTCCAGGATTCGACCGTCCTTTAATAGGATTTCATCGGAGCTGGATTCCTCCGTCTGACGATAGAGATAATGGACCTTGTCGATGAACTGCCGGGGGTCCTCCAGTGCGTTCAATACGTAATCCAGGGCCCGGTCATCGGATCTTGTGGCGAGAATTTCCGGCGGGATTCCCCACAGGGAGGCAAACCTCCGGTTGTAGGAGAGTATGCTCCTGTCGCTCCCCACCACAAGAATGCCGTCCAGGGAGGTTTCCTGCTGTGTGGAAAGAATGAGATTGCGGAAGCGTAACTCTTCCTCGGCCTTTTTACGTTTGCTGATATCCGTATGTACTCCCACCAGCACCCTGATCCTTCCCTCCCGGTCCCTGCTGGGGTAGGCTCGGAGGAAGACGGTAATGACCTGGCGGTCCCTGTCGTACATCTCTACCTCGCCGCTCCACTCTTCCCCCGCCATGATGGCTTGAAAGACTTCCTGGCCGATCCTCTTGTCCCGGTATACGATTTTCGGATTTTCCCCCACGTCGCCGAACATCCGGTCGAAGGCCCTGTTCTGATAGTAATGCCTGCCCTCCGGTGTGGACATCCCGATGGCGTCGGAGGAGTTTTCCACGGATTCCCTGAAGAGACGCAGCTCCTCCTCGGCCCTCTGGCGCTCAGTGATGTCCCGTATGAAGGCCCAGTAGCCCGTGAACTGCCCCTCACCGTCCCTCACCAGGTAGGTCTGCAGCTCCACCAGGATGATAGACCGGTCCTTGCGGACGTACTCCTTGACATAGAGGTCGGAGTATCCTCTCTTCTGAACCTGTTCGGTGATGATTCTCTTTTCGATTTCATGCCATTGGGGGGGGGTGATGTCTTCATAGGAAAACTGGAGAATCTCCTCCCGGGTATATCCCAGCATGTCCCGGAAGCGCTGATTGCACTGAATGATGTGACCCTCCGTGTTCACAATGGCGGAGCCGTCACGCAGGTTCTCGTTGAGGTCCCGGTAGCGTTTTTCGGATTCCCGCAGCGCCTGCAGAGTCCGCCGATGCTCGGTGATGTCCCGGGCTGAGGTTATAACCGCCTTAACGCCGCCTTCCTCTGTAAACTCGGGCACCAGAAGCCAGTCCACCCATGTCCCGCCGGGAAGCTCAAACTCGATCCGCTCGCATTCGCCGCTGCTGAAAACCTTCTCCAGCGCCTCTTCCCACAGGCGAACCATGGGAGGGGGAAACCCCAGCTCGGCGTGGGTCTTCCCCAGGAACCGCTTGCGCGGGATCCCGGTCTGTATCTCCACGATGGGATTGGCATACAGGTGCCGGAATTGGCGGTCGAAACGCATGATCGTATCGCGGGAGTTTTCCGCCAGGGCCCGGAAGGTTTCCTCCCTTTCGAGAAGGGCCTGCTGTGTGCGTCTGCGTTCGTCGATGTCCCGGACGATGGCCAGGAGACAGGTCCTGTCCTTAACGGTGAGGCGGTTGAGGGAAACCTCTGCGTAAAAGGGGGTGCCGTCATAACGGGAATGCAGCCATTCGAAGAACTGCGGTTTCCCCTCCAGGGCCGCCCTGATCTTATCCAGGGCCTTCTCTCTGGACTTTTCCCCATCCGGCTGCAGGAGTGGGGAAAAGCGGTAAGGCGGCTGACCCAGGATCTGCTCCCGGACGCATTGGAAGATCTCCAGCGTCTTGTTGTTGCAGTCGATGAAGCGATCCTCTTCCATGATGAAGATGGCGTCATTGGCCGATTCGTAGAGGAGCCGGTATTGTTCCTCACTCTCCCGAAGCTTCTCGCAGGTACGGGAGAGACGGTCGTTGTCCTCCCGCAGGCTTCGTATCCTTTCATGGAGCCGGAGGGCCCTTTCAATTGAGGCTTTCAGTACCGGCGGTTCGGAGTCGCCGGGAAGATAATCGAAGATGTCGGTTCCCCCGGCCGTGTCCAGAATGTCCACGCCCTCAGGGGAGGCGAGGAGGATCACGGGGAGGTCCCGGAGCCGCTGGATTTCCCGAGCTGTCTGAATCCCGTCATCGCCTTTACCCGGCTCGGGGCTTATCAGGAGGAGGCCGATAGCGGTATCGGTTTTTACCGCTTCCAGGGCTTCCCCGCCGCAGGAGATCGTTTGTACAGTAAACCCCGATTCTGTCAGTTTACGGGCGGTCTCCAGGGCTCTGCCGGCCCCGTTGTCGACTATGAGGATTTTCAATTTTACGTCTTCCATTATGATTCCGGCATAATACCTTAATAGGATGGGTTTTATCAACGCCCGGTACGGTAATTTCCCTATTATAGGCATGGGGAACTCCAATGGCAAATGAAATTTTCAGCGTTCCGGGATTTCCCGGGGGCGTCCTTCTGATGAAATCAGCGCATAAAGGGGCGGGCTCCTGGGCTGAACCGGACGCGTGCGACGACCATGCGTTGTCCGTCGGT
>CALCJG010000261.1 GCA_937967705.1 uncultured Spirochaetia bacterium | reverse complement strand
TCATAAACCACTGCTCGGTGGCCCGGAATATCAGCGGTTTCTTGCAGCGCCAGCAGTGGGGATAGGAGTGATCGATATCGAAGGTATGTATGAGGGCTTTCTTTTCCCTCAAAAGATCCACTATCTTCGGGTTGGAATCGAAGACGAAGACCCCCTTCATGGGAGCAAACTCCTCGGTAAAGTTCCCCTCGTCGTCGACAGGGGAGAGCGTTTCCAGCCCGTACTGCATCCCCGCTATATAGTCTTCCAATCCATGGCCCGGAGCGATATGCACAATTCCGGTACCCTGATCCAGCGTTACGAAATCCCCGAAAATGATCTTGGACTCCCGCTCTATGAAGGGGTGATACACCTTGAGATTTTCCAGATCCCCCTTCGTCAGGGGAACACCCCCCTCCTTTTTCAGACCGGTCACTCCCTCGAAATAGTTCACCAGACCATCCGCCATAATGTAGTATTCCCCATTGTAACGGTGGGCTGAGTAGGGAAAGTCCGGATGGAAACAGACAGCCAGGTTGGCTGGCAAAGTCCAGGGTGTCGTGGTCCAGATGACCACATAGAGCTTGTCCGCTTCCACGCCCTCCAGTTTCACCGTGGAGGGATCCACACGGAACTTCACAAAGATGGAGGGTGATGTGTGGTCGCCGTATTCCACCTCAGCCTCAGCAAGGGCCGTGACGCAGGTGGGACACCAGTATATGGGCTTCTTGCTGCGGGTAATATAACCCTCCTGGAAGATTTTTCCGAAGACCTCGATGATCGTGGCCTCATACTCCGAGGACATGGTGAGATAAGGATTCTCATAATCCCCGAAAACCCCCAGACGCTTGAATTCCTCGCGCTGTATCTTCACATACTTGTCCGCATACTCCCGACATTTTTTCCTGATCTCGCTCTTGGCCATGGTCCTGGCCTTCTCACCCAGCTCACGGGTGACATGAAGCTCTATGGGCAGGCCGTGACAATCCCAACCGGGCACATAGGGGGATTTGAAGCCCATCATGGTCTTATGCTTGACTATGATGTCCTTGAGAATCTTGTTGAGGGCATGCCCCAGATGTATGTTGCCGTTGGCATAGGGCGGCCCGTCATGGAGGATATAAAGTTCCTTGTCTTTCCTCGACTCCAGGATTCGCTGATAAATCTTGTCGGATTCCCATTTCTTCAGCATCTCCGGCTCCCGCTTCGCGAGGTTGGCCCGCATAGGGAAATCGGTTGTTGGCAAATTTACGGTTTTTGAATAATCCATGGGATCCTCTTTCACATAAAACTCTTTCAGGGTCACAGCCATTCGTGAAGGAACGACAAAAGAAGACTTGTGCCGCTGACCACCGGCGCGGTGTCTGTTTCCCCTTGAAACACAGTCCAAAAAATGGTTTTGTCAATATATTTTTTCCAGAATTCCTGCGTCAATCCATTAATCCCACAGGGAGGGTAAATCAGGCTGGAAATCGAGATATCCGAAAAATAATCCAGGAGAATCAGGGAGGACAATTGGCGCACACGGACCGGAAAAGGGTGGTGGAGAGATACCGGTCCCCACGATCGGGAAGGATCGTCACTACCGTCCCCGCCCCAATTTCCCGGGCTACCCGCAAAGCGCCTACTACCGCTGCCCCGCTGGACATACCGCAGAACAGACCTTCTCGGAAAGCGAGTGCCCTTGCCATTTCGAAGGCCTCCTCATCCTGAACGGTAAGGACTCCATCAAGGAGCGCGGGATTATATATGGAAGGAACTATGGCCTCATGCATGTTTTTCAGCCCCTGTATGCTGTGACCCAGTGTGGGTTCGATCCCCAGACAGAGTATGCGGGGACTATGTTCCTTGAGTCTGCTGGTAACGCCCATGATCGTCCCGGTCGTACCCAGGCCGGAGACAAAGGCGGCGATTTCGCCTCCTGTCTGTTTCAGTATTTCGGCCCCCGTTGTCTCATAGTGCGCCTGGATGTTCGCGGGATTGGAGAATTGATCCGGCATATAATAGAGACCCGGGTTTTCCTCCATCAGCTCTCTGGCCCTCATGATGGCCCCGTCCGTTCGCTGGCATCCGGCCGTAATAATACATTCTGCTCCGAAGGCTTCCAGTATCCTCCTTCGCTCCACACTGACGCAGTCGGGCATACAGAGCTTTACCTTTATGCCCAGGGCAGCGCCCACCATGGCAAGACCAATACCCGTATTACCGCTGGTGGGTTCCAGGATCGTTTTATCCGGCGTGAGCTCACCGGAATCAATGGCGTTTTTTATCATGTAATAAGCGGTTCGGTCTTTTATGGACCCGCCAGGATTGGCTCCCTCGAGCTTGACCATGACCCGGGCATCCCCCTCCGCTGCAACATGGCGCAGCTCAATGAGAGGCGTTTTTCCAATGGCCTGCAACAGGCCCAGGCTATCTATCATATTCTTAAGCATAAATCAGACCGATGGCCTCCTTTCAGTTCTATCTGTTTACCACGGGCAGAAAGAACAATATCACCACCTCTATGGATCAGCAAGGCATTAATGTCAATACCTTTCCGGCTTCCTGCAGGGATTCCCCCCCGGAATCCCCATTTATTAGTTGATGAAAATCCCCTCCCTTCCCTATACTCCTCCAAAGGGTGTTCATGTTCCGTTGATACCAATTCCCTTTTAGGACATGATTTTATACAATGGATCTACTACTCTGCCAGCCGGATGATCGTAAGGGTTGCAGCGCCTGCTGCGGTCTTTTCAATTTCCGGGACATCTCCCGAAAACATCTCCACTCCTTTCTACAGGAGGGACAGAAACGCCAAAGTAATGTTTCCGAGGATTTTGAAATTCTGTTATCAAGCACCAATCAGGTCAGAGACATAACATCGCACATCTGTCCTTATCAGGGTTTTATCGCTCCGGGGAAACCAGGTTGTCTTCTGCACCCCAGGGTACTGGGAGTGGAAAAAAGGGGGTTATCATTGTTCGGGGCACGCATTTGCGATGGTTTTCTCTGCCCGGCTCATCAACTGTTGAGTCATCATGAAAAATGCATCCTGATCAACTCCGTTGATGACTGGTATACCTATACCCTTGCCATAATTGACACGGAGAGCTTTCGATGGATGATAACCATCCTGATGGGAATGACGAGAGTCGACCTTCTAGACTCTCCCCATTCCCAGCGGCAGTCGATTCAGAAAGCGCTACAAGTGGCTCTATTACGTCACGGTGAATATCTTACCCGTTCGGAAATCCCCCTTTTCCAATATTCATCATCGGAATACAACCTTCATAAAAAGGGAGTTTCTCTGAGAGAGGAAAATCATCGGGAGGAGGAAAGAAGCATTATACAACTTATCCGAGGATTTTTCGTTCCATGAACTGAAAGCGGGTGATACGGCTTGAAAGAGGACTCATTCCCTTGTCGGGGTTTTCTTCCCTTTAACCATTTCCACTACCTTGCGTACCTCCTGGGACGCATTCTTGTCCATCACCAGGATATCATCTCCTGATTCCACGACCACCACGTTGGAGAGCCCGATGATGCTGATGCGCTTGGTCTCAGGGAAAACAGAGCAGTTTCTGCTGTTGAGAAAGATGACATGATCGTGCTCCGGAGTACGGTTCATATTACCGTCGGGATGGAGGATATCATCGATGGAGTTCCAGCTCCCCAGATCTGCCCAGCCGAAATCTCCGGGGATTACAACGCGATCCTCCGCCTTTTCCATGATTCCGTAATCTATGGAAGTGGATTCCAGATTCTGGAAGGCCTTTTCCTTCACGGACATCACCTGGGGACTGTTGGCTTCAAGATCTTTTGTACTCATCCCACGCAGCGTATCGAAGGCTTTGTAATGCTGAAACATGAGCTTCTTAAAGGCTTCCATGATCACTGATGCCTTCCATATGAAGATGCCGCTGTTCCAGAAATAATTGCCCTCCATGATATATCGACGGGCTGTTTCGATGTTGGGTTTTTCCACAAACATCTCCACCTGCAGTACTTCCCCGTTCCCCTCGAAAGCCTTGATGTACCCGTATCCTGTTTCCGGATAGGTGGGCTTGATCCCGATTGATACGAGCTTGTCCTGCTGGGCTTCCTCAATGGCCAGGGAGATGATACGCTGGAATTCGTCTTTGCGTTTGATATAATGATCTGCTGGGAGCATTATCATTATGGAATCCTCACCCGAATTGACGAGATAGGTGGCGGCATAGAGTACCGCTGCTGCGGTATTGCGTGGAAAAGGCTCCGCAAGAACCTTGCCTTTTACACCGCATTTTCCAAGTTCCTCCAGGGAATCCTTTTCATATTTTCCGGAGGTTACTATGATATAGGTTTCCGGATTAAGGGGGATCAGTCTTTTAATGGTTTCTTCCAGAAGAGTACCTTCTCCGGAAAGATTATGAAACTGTTTTGGTTTGTCTTCACGGCTCAGGGGCCATAATCTGGTTCCGGCCCCGCCGGCCAGGATTACAGGTATAATTTTCATAATTCCTTTATAATTGCCCGCCTAATAGAATAACATATGGCACATCAACAAACAAGGGATCCGGAGCCATAAGGGACAAAATTCTCTAGGTCCAAAATCCCTGAATAACAGGCAAAACCCTCTCATATCAGAGTCACTATTGGATAATATTCCTTATACAGTAATTTTAAAGATGATGGTTATGTCAATTAAGAATTGTCAGCCCGGGTAATTATTTCCTTCGCGGGGGGCAAGCGCTTCTTTTTCCTTTATCGCTTCTGCCCCATCTGTTTTTGCAACCATACGTCTAGAGTCTGCCATATCATGTCGAGGTGTTCTGGGGATGTCAGATTGTGATCTCCTCCTTTTATTGTTAAAAGTTGTTTCTCCCCATTGAGACCGTCATGGAGCAGCCGGGCATCCCCGCAGGATACTACCTGATCCTCCTCCCCATGTAGTATGAATACGGGCAAACGAATAGAGGCCGCGGCCCTCATCACATCGATCTGAACGATTTCACGGAAAAATCCGTTGTTCAGCCGTATCCCTTCCAGGACCGTGAACCCATCTGCCGGAAGAGAATCAACGGACGAGGGGTCTATATATCCGGCGATCAAACCGGTCAGATTAACCGGGGTGGCAATGAGAAAAGCGGAGCAAAAAGCATCCGGATGTTTTTCCAGATAAAGCAGAGCAACAACCCCACCCATGCTGGAGCCCATGATATGCAGTTCCTCCATGCCATAATCCCGGAAGAAGTCCGCGGCTGCCGCCAGATCCTTTACTTCCTGAATGACCGAAAGATCCTCCAGCTTACCATCGGATTCTCCCACGAAGGAAAAGTCAAAGGTCATCAGTGAATAACCCGCCTTCACGATGTTCTCAGCCAGGGCTGTAATCTTATAACCGTCTTTGGTTGAGAAGAGCCCGTGACAGAAGATAATTCCCTTCCGGGAGACCGGGTCCTCCCGGTATATCCTCCCGGATATCCTCTGTCCCAGATTGTTTAGAAATTCAGCTTTTTCGGTAATCATTGGCAGGATTAACGGGACTCCAGCTTGATCTCAGGCTCAAAATACCCCTCTGAATTATTGCCGTCAATAAATATCTTCTGGGGTCGGAGCACGAGCATTTTTCCTTTCTTCTCCTTCCGAACTTCCGCCTGAAATACGAAGTAGGAAGATGTGGTCTTGACAAATTTTTTCGAGAGATTGAGGCCGTTCACCGACTCCTCGTTCTTCATCTCGCTGATATTAATCCGCAGTTTGTTGCCCTCTTCAATCGTATAGACTCCCTTAAAAATCAGAGAGCTGCTGCGCAGATAGAGAATGCAGATCGCCCGGTAACTCTTTGAGAAACGGAATTCATAACCATAATTACCGCGGAACATGAGACTCCATTTCCCCTGTACATCCCGGAATTTAAGATTCTCCGCATAAGACCCGGTTGATACGGCCATAAGTAAAACAGCAAACAGCATAAACCTTTTCATAAGTACGCCTCTCGTTAAATATTCAACCCTGAGAATATTCCCGGCATTCATCGGTCACTTTTATTTCCACAATCGCCCCAGTGAAGGTGAGGCTATCATCCCCTACAATTAATTGTATGCCCCTGCTTTCTTTTTAATTTTACAATGTAATAACAGATCACAATGATTCCATTATTTTCTACCCCTCCGAAGTCAAGAAATAAAGCAAAAAACAGAGAAAGTCCCTGACATCGCCGAGGTATCAACCTCTCACCCCCCGAAATTGTCATTGACATTTCACTGCTGCTCTATACGAAAAAGAGTGTTTGTGCCAGAACCTGCCATGTCTGTCCAGGGACAGGGTGATGGTCTCAGAACCAATACTTCAAATAATCCGAGGCACCCCGATGAAGCAGATAGGAATCATCATTAATCCTTTTGCCAAGAGCATCCGTAAAAGCAGGAGAGACATGCCGGCCCTTTTCCGCAGCCTGGGGGGAGAATACGCCGACGTGCGTCTCAGCGACTCTCTGGAACAGGTTGATGAAATTCTTAGCGATTTCAAGAAAAACAACATGCGCTATATTGGCACTTCCGGCGGCGACGGCACCATTCACCATGTGGTCTCCCGGATGATCAACATCTACAAGCCGAACCCGGCCCCCCCCCTTCTGATCCTGAAAGGGGGAACCATGGACAATATAGCCAGAACCATCGATCTGAAGAGCAAGGGTCCCGCCATTCTGAAACGGCTGGTAGCTGCACTCGAACAGGGAAAACCCGTCCAGACCTTCAAACGCGACACGATGAAAATCGGAGAACGGTACTGCTTCCTCTTTGGTGCGGGACTCACGACGAATTTTCTCAATGCTGTTTACGAGGGGGAGAAGGGAACCATCAAAAATCTCAAAGTGATATTCAGAGCCCTCAGTGAAGGTCTGAGGGACAAGAGAGATTCAGCCCTGTTTAAAAGGCTGAACGCCAAGGTACTGATCGATGGGAAACCCCTCCCCTTCGAAGAGATCCTGGCCATTCTCTCCGGAACGGTGGAGAAGGTCGGCATGGGTTTTACACCCCTGCCCAGAGGCAACGAACGGGAGGGAACCTTTCACATCATCATCTCTGGCGAGAAACCGATTGAGGGCGTCAAGCAGTTCTTCCGTATCAAGAAGGGCATCCCGATGAAAGGGGCCTTCAATTTTAACGGCCTTGTTTCCACCCTCAGCATAGAAAGCCGTGAACCCTTCCAGTACACCATGGACGGGGACCTGTTTGACTGCAGCTCAAAACTTCTCGTGGAGATGGGACCTCAGATAGAACTGGTCTACGTCTGAGCCCTATTTCAAATGCCTTTCAAGGAAAAGATCGTCCTTGAGGGGCATATTGTACTTCACATACTCCGCGTTCAGCTCTGTCGTTTCCATCTTGTCCATAGTCGCTACGACTACGCGATGAGCCGTCATAAAACCGTCTATAGTCTTTATACCCTGATATTCCTGATACTTCTGCATTAAACCGTTTTTGTGATACTCTATGCGGACAATGAAATAATCGCTCTTCCTCACATGAAGGATCTGGTGATCGTAAACGGTTGGGCCGATCTTCCGGATGGTTTTAATCTTGTAACAATCAGCATCGGCCGCACGGGAATCACCCAGAAACTGATAGCTGTAAAAACTGATATCCCTTGGCTCCAGGTCCTCAAAGTTGAGATTGCCGCAGAATAAAAGCTCGTGCTTATTGAGGTTGGTGATCCTCTTTACCTGACCCGAAGGTCTTCTGACCCACTGATCCACACCCCGTCCCGTAAACACGAAGGAGAGGAGTTTCATGCCCGCAGGATTGGTAAAATCCATCAGGGTCTTTTGTCCCTCCGGACCGGATTTGGATAAACAGACCATCTCCATCCGTATGGATTTTCCGTTTCTCTTCGCATAGACGGTATAGAGAATCCGGGATGTGGCCGGTTTTCTGACCCAGTTGGTTTTCTGCATGATCTCGTCAGCTGTGAGGGCAGCTGAATTGCCGGGAACCGTTCCGGCGAGAACCATAATCCCCATCAGAATTAATAATCTTTTCATATCGAACCCCCTGCTCGTTTTACATATTGGTTCGCGGTCATTTTTTCAAGTACAATTTCACGCATCCTAGATCTAATCTCAAGATTCATACTTTTTCGGACGATAATGTATAGAGGGAGTCCCCTGTGCCAATCTTTTTGAGAGGGTGTAGACTATGAAAAGAACTTTTTTTATCCTTATCCTATCAACTCTGTTCCTTTCCTGCGCCTCCCAAACCCCCCTGACAGTTGTCAAACAGGAGGAGCCCCTTAAGACAGTCCGCTTCAATGCACTGGAAAATTTTTTTGATGTCTGTGAAAAGGATTTCTCCAAGGTGAACGAGGTTATAAACAGGAAGAACCTGGTGAAAAACCTCACTCATCTCCAGCTGATGAACAGCGGAGGAAGCAAGTATTATCTTCTGGAGAGGGAAAACATCTCCGAAATGATAAAGGCCGTTACGAAGGGACTGTATTCGGACATCATCCTTATCAACCCCGCTGGGACTATCATCTACACCATGACGGAACAAGCCCTCTTTTCCAAGAATGCCACGCTGGGGCTTCCGGACTCCCCCTACCCCCTCTGCTTTTCCAAAAGTATTGCCGGCGCCATTCATGTAGAGGATCTCACCAATTACCCGCGCTACTCAAACAATATCGATATGTACATATCATCCCCGGTTAGGAAAGAAGGAGTGATCACAGCAGTGATGATCTTCAAGGTAAGCCTGGAAAGGATTGAGCAGCTGGTAAACAGCAAAACCCGCATTATAGGGAAGGACGGCCTTTACAGGATTGCAGAAAAAAGGGAATCAGCCCTGCATCCCTACCCCCATTTCAGCAGAATTAACTCCTCCTGTTTGAATGGAATGAAGAAAGATTCTTTTCGCGTCGAAAGCCGGGAGTATTCCTGCATCCCCTATCAGTATAGGAATCTATACTGGATCATCATTTCCGAGCGCTGAAGGGTTCCGAGAGAGACTCCCTGATTCTCTCATGGAGATCGCTGAAGAGGGAAGGGAGGACATCCCCGCCCTGCTGCAGGCCGGCAACCATCCGGGCCACAGTTATAATGCGGTCATCATCCAGAAATCTAAGCCCGGCAGAGATCATAGCGTTCACAAGTCCCGGTAGCAGAACCGTCTCGTCCATCTGATCTCGGGTGATGATGCGCTTCACCCCTCTCTCCTGAACGATCTTCTCATCCACCTCATCCTCCCCCAGCAGGGAGATGATCATCTGGCCAGGCCGTATCTTATTGAACTCCTCCTCAGTATATTGCCTTTTCAACAGGAGGATGATGTCTGTATTGCTTAAAATATTGTCCGGCGTCGTGGCCAGCCCACCCTCTTTTTCGAAACTCATCATGATCTTTTCATTGTGATCATAACCCAGGATTCTCGCAAAACCCATGGAAAGCAGGAGCTTGGTCAGCCTCTGAGACGGAACATCGATTCCGATCAGACCCACATTGCAGTCGCTGATTCCTCCCCTGCTCTTGCCTGTCAGGGTCAGAACGGCGGTTAAAAGCAAAAGTGGTATCTCATCATAGGAACGCGACAGGATGGGCGTATCCAGACTAGAATAGAGCTGCTCAAACTGGACCGCCTCGAAAACATCGTCGATTCCGGCTATTCTAATCAGGGTAAAGGTTTGCTCCAGCCGCTGAAGGGTTCTGATGAAATCCTCAATATGATCAAACCCTATAAGAAGGGGATAGGGATTGAGACCACAGAAACGGCTGATGACCGCTGCATCCTTCTCCTCCTGAACATAGTTGCCGAAAAGGGCCGGAATGTCCCTCTCTTCCCTGTTTTTCACCCCCTGGATGATCCCCACATTCCGGGAGATGCCAACATATTCTCTCCCCTTGAGACCCTGTTTTATCTTGCTCTGTATGAGTTCCGATGCTCCCAACACCCTCAGCTCGTAGTCCGCTTCCGTTTCGATCGTCATCTTACCGGATACCCGCAGCAGACCTCCGGTGATGGCATCCTCCATGACATTCTTAACCGACCGTATCTTGAAGTTTTCCGAGTGTTTTTCAATCTTACGGACGAATTCCTGGAGAACCTCAAGTCCGCTGTAAACCACATCGAGATGGAAGAGGTCAAAATCCCCTTCGCTCTCCATCATTTTCACCGATTGTACTTCACAATTCCTCTTGTAAAGTTCATTGGTCAGATGAGGCAGGAAGCCTTTTTTTACATTGATGGTAATCTCACTCATCAGCTTCATCTTCGGTCACCTCTTTCTCCTTTTCTTCTTCCCTGACCCTGTCATCAATCTTCCAGATACGGATGAACTCCTCCGCCTTATAGTCTATAAAGGCCTCACAATAGTCCTCCTCACAGTCCCTGAACCGGATAATCGGAGCTTTCAGTATATTGGTTGTGGGGGAGATATCCGGCTTCCCCTTATCCTTTGCCCGGCTCATCAGGAAGCCCTTCAGCAATCCCTCCGCCCGGACAGTCCCGGCCCTGAGAAAGACCTTCTCCAATTCCGGAGAGTTCTTGTTTACATCCTGGTC
>CALCJG010000260.1 GCA_937967705.1 uncultured Spirochaetia bacterium | reverse complement strand
CCGGATCGCAGCAGACCAGAACCGCCAGGGATACCTCCCGCATCATGGAGGAGTACGGGTGCGCCTCGGGGATGCGGTCCAGCAGCACCCGGTCGCGGATGACCACGAAATGCCAGGGCTGCTGATTGCGGGCGGAAGGGGTGCACATCGCCGCTTCAAGGATGCTTTGAAGATCCTCCTCGCTCACCGGGCGTGACTGGTATTTTCGAATGCTCCGTCTTGTCAGTAATGCTTCCATAGTTTCCATGTCAGCCGCGGCCTCCTGTTTTATTCCCCCAAGAATTACTGGTACAGATCTGCCCGGCAAGTGAAAAATTGTCCTATCCAACCAGGAACCCTCGTAAATCTCATCATTTACCCGCCGAAAGAAAAAAATATCTGGACGCGGGGACCTTCCAACTCCTATTATTGATGTAGTAAGGACGAACTTATTAAGCTATGAATGCCGCTAAGAGGATACAGTCCCTTGTTGAGGCGATTCCCCGGGGCCAGTCGGTACCGGTGGAGGGGATCTATCTCAACGCCGTAAAAAACGAGATGATCTTTTTCGGGGAGGAACTCGTCGTACCCCGAATTCCCGTTCAAGAGCTGAAATATGATCTGGGGGCGGAGATTCTCAAAGACCTCGTCCCCCGGATTCCCCAGCTCTTTGAGGGGCATCATTTTCTGGAGACCCGTAAGCCCCGCTCCGAGCTGCACAGCCTGCAGTTTGCCCTGCCCCTGAAGGGCCGGGTGCTGGAATTCGTGCATCTGTTCAAGATGGATATGAGGTTCGGGGGTGACAGCTCCAGCATTATAGAAAGGGGAAGTACGGATCACTATCCCTCCTACCGGACCAGCCGGATCTATTACAAATCCCGCCTGATCCCCGTTTCGGAGATAAGCGGATCGGGGGTCTCACTGGATTTTAAGCCCCTACGGCTTCACGAGTCCAATTATGTGGAATCGGACCAGTATTTCCACACCTTTGCGGTATTTGACGATCTTCATTCCCGGGAACTGACCCGTGACCTTTACCGGAAGATTGACCTGGATGTCTTCCCTATCTCCCTGGAGCTCTATCCGTTCCTCGCCTATGACCAGTTTACCGCCTGTTTTAATGTGCTCTATCCGAGCGTGTCGGAGCTGGCATTGGCTCTGGATGTCTTTGAGCCCCTTTTTCACCTGATCCACAGCCGGTATCATCCGGCAGAAGATACGCTTTCCGCAAAGGCCCTGGAGGCGTTTCCCGGGCTGATCCTGCCCGGTGAGTCGGGCCTGATCCTCACAGAGGATGCGCTGGTTTTGCTGCGGGACTACTTTCGGCGTTATTCCCTGAACCGCGATGACGAACTGGCCCTCAAGGGATGGTGGAAGTTTGAGATATCCTGATCATCTCCCCGGACGGATTGTCCTTTTCCTGGTCGGGGTATTGCTGCTGGCCGCCTGCGGGGGCAGGCCGCTGGTTCTTGAATCCCACACCATTGGTTCCTCGCTTCATGCCGACGGTGAGATCAAAAGCGGGGATCTCCAGTTTCTCTTTCCTTCCCTGCGAAAGGGGGGATCGAACAAGGATCTCTTCAACCATCTCTATTTTCAGGGCGATACGCTCTGTTTCAGCCTTCTCTTCAACGGGGATGCGGAAAAGGCTCCTGTGGAGATCAGCTTCATCCATCCGGAAAACGGAAAGGATATCCCGGTGGAGAGGGTGGAGCGGTATAAAAAACGGATTTACGGGTTTTCCCTCATCGGGAGCCTCATGGAGCATCACTACTCGGACCTCCTCCGCCAGTCCCGGCCCCCCGGGGACTACTGCTGCCGGGATATCCCCTTCATCCTGAGGGTAAGAATGAAGGGCCCCCATGGATTTGTACATACAATGAAGGGAAACTTCGTGATACGCTACAGACCTTGACGCTTCTTCTCGCTTCCTTTCTGATAAAGGTTTCAGCGCCGCTCCTGCCCTGCCGATATTGAATAGGAAGGAGGGATCTGAGCCCGGAAGACGGAGGTCCGGGGGGAAGATTTGCCTCCGGTCCTTCATGGACAAGAAGAAAACAGAACAGATTCGACGGGACCAAGCAGATGAGGAAAAAGGGCTGCACCATTCAGACGACCTTCTGGGGAGTGAGAGGCTCCATACCGACACCGGGGAAGGAGTTTGTCCGTTACGGCGGCAATACCCCTTGCGTGGAGGCCCGCTTCGGCGATACCATCCTGGTCTTCGATGCCGGTACGGGAATGCGTGAGCTGGGCCGCTCCCTGGCCAGGGAGTTCAGGGGAAAGCCTCTGGATCTCCATATTCTCATCAGCCATACCCACTGGGACCATATTCAGGGGTTTCCCTTCCTGGATGTGGCCTATAATCCAGGAAACCGGATCACCCTCTATGGAGGGCATAGCGTATCCAATTTCGAAAAGCTGATCCTGGGACAGATGGAACGCGAGTACTTTCCCGTGACCCTCTTCGAGATGTCCGCGGACATCAAATTCATCACCCTTAAGGAAAATCCCTTCCATATCAACGATCTCAAGGTCTACTTCACACATCTCTTCCATCCCGCCCTTTCGCTGGGATACCGCGTGGAGTACCGGGACAGGGTCTTCGTCTACGCCACCGACAACGAGATTCTCACGGAACCGGAGATGGAGGGGTACAACGAGCGGAATGTGGGCAATCTCATAAGGGATGCCGACATCCTGGTGGCCGAATGTCAGTACACCGAGGAGGAGTATCTCAAGAAGATCGGATGGGGTCATTCCTCCATAGATGAGGTGGTCCGCATCAGCCGCAAGTTCGGGGTAAAAAACCTTTTTTCCTTCCATCACGATCCCCTGAGGACGGATAGGGAGATCGACCGCATGATCAAACAGGCCCGAAAACTTGCGAAAAAGGACATGAAGATCTATGGAGCCAGGGAAAAAAGCAGCTTCTGTGTTTAGGCTTCAACCCCTCATTCTGGTGCTCAATAGGGATGAAGCTCCACGGCCCGGAATATCTTTATCTCCTCTTTGCGGTTGAGAGGATTGCTGTTGAAATAATCCACTAGCTGCCGGGTGTTTTTGAGATAGTACTGGGCCTTCTGATACTGGATGTCTATCTCCTTCTCGTGAATTCTCCGAAGACCGTTGATGATGATGTCGTACACGCAATCCTGGCGGGGTATCAGGGATATCATGAGATCTATGTCCCCCGGTTCCTTCTTGTCCGTGATGTAGCTTCCGAAAACGATGATATGAAAGGAGTTGCACTGCTCCCTGAGATTGTCCAGCTCCTCCAGCAGCTTTTCGTAGAGCTCGGCTCTCCGCCTTCCCCGGGCGTAGGCGGCCTTGAACTCCGGAAGGGTCATGACCTGTATGTCCGGTGACCTCTCGAAGAGATATTTTTCCATGTCGATCAATGCGCTCTTCTCCCCTTTAATAATTTAACGGCATAAAGGGCCCGATGACATCAGTTTTTTTGATGGAATGATCTCGGCCCTCCGGCGCAGAGGAGGGACTCTTCATAATTTTTGTTGACAAGGGTTTTCCCCGGGGGGATAATAGGGAAAAAGAGAGAGTGCTTCCTTTAGCGGATATTTCCTGTTTTCCCGGACAAGCCACAAACCATCATGTCTGACTTGACAGCGGGGTGGGATGAGCAGTTCTGCTGAAATTAACATCGAGGAGATCTTTGCCACCTTCGGGGAATCTGTTACCGATTGTCTCTGGTATTATGATTTGGCTCGGGATGAGTTTTCCTACAGTTCCTTCCCTTACCGGGAAATGCGCCTTCTGGGTCAGGAGAGCGATTCTTCCTCCGATCCCGTGAACAGGCTCATGGAATCCACGAGGGACTATGCCCGGTCGCTGGCAGGGTATTACCGCAGGGACGAGGTGTTCACCGATGAGGTCATCACCGAACAGAAAGCCCTGACGCAGGACGAAAAGGGGCCGGTTCTGGAACTTGAGATACGATACCGTCCTGTTTTCGATCACCCGGGCCGTCCCGGGGCTCTCGCGGGGGTTGCCCGGGATGTTTCCAGCCAGAGAAAGGTTCATAACGCTCTCCTGCGAAGCGAGACTCTGTACCGCACCCTGTTGAAAACATCCCCGGATGCCATCCTCATCCTGGATGCGGAAGGTGATGTCATCAATGCCAACAACCAGGCCGAGCGCCTGACGCGGCAGATACGCAGCGATATGATCGGCCATAACTACCTGGAATACATTCAGCCCTCCCAGAAGGAGGAGGCCCGGGCGATGATACGGGCCATTCTGGAGTACGGACGGATCTCGGAAAAGGAATTCGAGTTCTGTCGACAGGACGGTTCGGTCTTTACCGGAGAGGTGAGCGTTTCCGCCCTTCATGACAGTTTCCGCCAGTCCCGCATCTTTATGGTTGTGATCCGGGATGTCACCCGGAGGAAAAAGGCCGAGCGGGAGATCGTCCTGAGCATGGAGCGGTATCAGCGGCTCCTGGAAACGATGAATGAGGGACTCATCATACTGGACAAGAATCTCCTCTTTACCTTCATCAATCCGGGGGCCTCGGAGATCTTTGGATACACCTTTGAGGAGCTGCTGGGAAAGCCCTTCTTCACGCTCCTGGACCGGGAGAGCCGTAAAACCGCCCGTTCCGGTCTCGACAATCTGAAAACAGGCGGAAAAACCAAAGCCCGCTTTGAACTGCGGGTGAAAAGCAAAAAGGGTGATATCCTCCATACCCTCATATCCGCCAATGTCATAACGGGACACAAGGGGGATCATCTGGGGGTGTTTGCCATCATCACGGACGTGACCCGGGAGCGGCAGGCGGATGAAGAGCGGATGAGGATGGAGATGGAGCTGATGGACACGCTCCTGTCCAGGCTCTCCGACCGGGAGCTGGAGCTTTTACGCTTTCTGGTTAAGGGGTTCCGCTGGCCGGAACAGAAGCGGGAAATCGGTAAATTGATGGATGTCCTGCCCGGGACCCTGGACAAGTTTATGGCCCGTATCAAGTCCAAAATGGAGATCGACGACATTCGGGAAATCATAAGCCACATGGAGAAGAGAACTCCCTGACGGTCTTGGTTATCATCACGCCATTCTGAACTGATCTGTTTGGAATGATTTTGTCATGATCAATCGCAAGAATAAGTTAATGACAATATTGTCAGTAATTATTTTTTGAACAGTAATTGACAATTCCCTCCCTTCCCCTTATCCCATTAATAGATGTTGATAGAGCGCTACTTGTGATTTATTGATCATTAATCATTCAATGACGATGCCGAACGACAGAATCCAAAAACAAAATTCCGGGGCACCTGAGGAGCGGCAGGATATGCCGGTCTCTTCCGAGTTCTGGCAGGACTGCAGCCGCCGTTATTTCCAGTCGCGCCGGGACTACAATAACTGCATCTGGAACGATCACAGGGGATGGTTCGCTCAGCAGTCCCTCAATTTTCGGGACCGGGACTATGTGGACCAGATCATTTCCCTGGAAAAGGTGCTGTTGGCCTGTATAACCCATGAGACCGTTGCCGAGGACGAGATCGCCTGGGCCATGCAGTCTGTAAAATCCCTGGTGGACGAATCCCTGCGCCGGCCCGGGGAGTATCTCCAGTTTTTTCTGGATACAGCCCGCTGGGCCATCAGCGATCTCTATTATCTTCTGCTCTCCTATTACCGGTATCATCACAGGGATAACATGCCTGACGCCCTCAATTTCGGGCTGCTGGGTGCCGAAATGCTTTCCCTCCTGAAGAGCAATTATACCCGGCAGCAGGACATCCAGCATTTTCTCAACTATAAGCGGTCCATCGACCGCTTTTTTCTTCAAGTCTCCTTTGGCAGCGGGTGTAAGCTCAATGACCAGGCCCTGAAGACAATCTGCGAAAATCCGCAGGAAGAGGGGATCGTGGCGCCGATAGTTCTCCGCAGGCTCATCGATAAATCCCGGATGTATAAAGCCCGCATGAAGAAGGATTATGAGTTTCTCCGGGAATATTGCAGTGAGCGCAGGGGGAAGCAGTACCGGTACGATTTCATCATCCGGACCATGACAAAGAAAATCAGCGAAAACGCCATTACCTATGATATTTACAAAAATTTCCACTGTGTCAGGGAAAATTTCATCGAGTGGAAGAAGGATTTCGATAGAAAGGGGCTCGAAGAGTTCGGCCCGGCTTTCTTCTGCTATCGGGAACAGACGGAGTTTCTCTACAAGTGTTCCCGGATGCTGGAGTTCATCTATTTGCGCACTCAGCAGTATGACAGGCTCCAGGAGCTCCGGGGACGGGTTATCTACGTTCTGGAAAGAGAGATGAGCGGTTTTCAGGTCTGATACGGAAATGCGGCAGTCGGGACTGCGGCATGCTTTGGGCAAAGACCATTAGGGGGGGATTTGATGAAGAGAAATACGAAGGAACTCTCGGAGTTTCAGTTCAGGAATCTGAAAATCATCGCACAGCTTCTGGAGGGGGATTACGCGGACGAGGTAATCCTGGAGCATCTCCACTGTTCCGAGGTGGATTACTTCACTCTTCTTAGGAAGCTGACCATGCTGGAACAGCGGATGAATATTGATCTCAAGACGGGACTTTTAAAATGCCGCAACGATCATCTCTTTCATCTGATCAAGTCGGCATCGCGGCTCAAGCTCAACTCCAGCCTGCTGGATATCTGTTTCATCCGGTTCGACATTGACAACTTTTCCCTCATCAACGCCCGTTATGGGCACACCTTCGGCGACGAAATCCTCATCCGGGTGGCGGGAATACTCAAGGACCTCTCACGCCCCTCGGACCTCATCATTCGCTTCGGGGGAGAGGAATTTGACGTTCTCCTGCCATCAACGGATCTCCAGGGCGGCATATCCTACATTCAGAAAATCTTTGTCTGCCTCAAGAATCAGGATATCCGGTATGAGAAAAACCTCGTGAGCGTAACCATGAGCGCTGGAGTCACCTCCCTTGGCTACAATATGGAAGAGATCAGGAGTATAGAACAGAACAGCATTGAACGGCTCTACCAGACCCTTCAAATGGAAGCGGATCATGCCCTCTACGAGGCCAAGTTTTTGGGGAAGGACCGTTATGCCGTTTATGCCAAGGACAAGGCCGAAATGTACCTTGCCGTTCGTGAGCAGTATAATAAGTTTATATCCAGCGTCAGTCATTGAGTCGCCAGGAAAAAAAGTTCTTGTCTTTACCCCCTTGTGCCTGACATGCTAACTCCGTATGATCGCCACGGCGATGCTGCTAAAGTGACCATCAGACGGAGATATCATGACCTTTAGAGTCGGAATGCCCAAACCCAGGACCCTTCTTTTCCTGCTCGTACTTCTGCTTCTCATATCCCCGTTCCTCTATTTCGTCACCATCTATTATCAAACCTACGATATCATCAGCGGGATCAATATCTATCAGCCCAACCTTGCCACGAAAGTCTATGATGTCAACGGACAGCTGATATCGGAGATCTTCGACGAGAATCGCACCTTCGTGGACATAAAAAAGGTCCCAAAACATGTCATCCGTGCGTTCGTGGCTTCCGAGGACAGGAGCTTCTATAAACACCGGGGGTTCGATGTCAAGGCCATACTCCGGGCCCTGGTGATCGATGTCTTCAAAGGGGAGATCAGGCAGGGGGGGTCCACCATCACACAGCAGCTGGTGAAAAAGCTCTACACCAGGGGGGAGCGTACCTTCCGCCGAAAGCTGATCGAGCTCTTCATCGCCAAGGAATTTGAGAAGATGTACTCAAAGGATCAGATCATGGAGATGTATCTCAATCTGATTTATTTCGGTCATGGCACCTACGGGATCAACTCGGCGGCCCGTTTCTACTTCGACTGCGGCGCGGAAGACCTGACCCCCGTGCAATCAGCGGTGCTTGCCTCCATGATCGCCGCCCCCAACAGGTATTCACCCCTTCGTAACCCGGAGGAAAGTCATGAGCGGAGCAAACAGGTTCTTTACAGCATGATCGAGGAGGGGTTCATCACCAGGGATGACGCCATCAGCGGGTTCTATGATTTCTGGGCCAGGTATCTGGACAGCATCAAGCTGCGGTTTCCCACCCTTGGAGTGCGAAACCGGAAGAACGATCTGGCGCCTCATTTTACGGAATATATACGCCGCATCATGGTACAGCAGTACGGGGAGGATAAACTGTATCGCGAGGGCTTGAGCATCCATACGACCCTGGATTTGAGGATACAGAAGGCGGCGGAGGAGACTCTCCGGACCGGACTGGAAAAACAGAAGAAAATCACGGCCCTGTATAACCGCAGCAAGTTCCTGCATTTCGACACCATGGTGGCGGAGAGGTACTCTCCCGGGAAAAAACTTCCGCCCAGGGATCTGAAGGCCCGTGTCGGCACGCTCTCCCATATCCGGAACGAACTGGTAGACGAAATGGATCTTTGCGGTCTCCTCTTCGACATGGACGACATGGCGGTTTCTTCAGAGAAATACCTGGAAGAGTATGACTGGTTCCGTTCGTCCGGGGGAGCCGAGGGGGCCATCGTCGCCCTGGAGCCCCAGACGGGGCATATCGCCGCCATGATCGGCGGGAGCGAGTTCGATCTGCGGAATCAGCTCAACAGGGCCGTTCAGGCCTATCGACAGCCCGGATCGGCATTTAAGGTATTCGTATATGGAGCGGGTATTGAATCCGGTGCCATCACGGCCTCCACCTCCTTCTTCGACGTATCTGCTGACGACATGGAGCCCCATCGGGGCTGGAGGCCGCGTAATTATGACAAGAAATCCCGCGGTCTGGTGAGGGTGAGACCGGCTCTGGCACTCTCTCTCAACACGATAGCCGTGAAGACCTACGAACGGGTGGGAGGAGACAGGATCGCCCGGTTCGCCTCCAAACTGATGGGCCTGACGACGGACCGTTTCAAGGTGGACCCCACCCTGGCGCTGGGAACCTCGGAGGTAACCCCTCTGGAAATGGCCCGGGGCGTTGCCGTATATGCCAACGGCGGCAGGGAGGTCAAACCACACTGCATCTGTTATATACTGGACCGTAACGGAAGGAAGATCTACGACGCCGCCGAATCCAGCAAGTCAAAACCGCGGCAGCTGGTTTCCCCGGGAGTGGCCTTCATCATGACAAGCCTCCTGCGGGAGGTTATTGAGAGCGGCACCGCTTCCTATGCTGTAAGAAAAAATGCGGGCTTCCGTCTTCCGGCGGCGGGAAAGACCGGCACCAACACCGCTTTTCGGGATGCCTGGTTCGTTGGATATACGCCAGATCTGGCCGCGGCCGTCTGGATCGGTTGTGATGTTCCTAAATTTTCCCTGGGGCATGCCCAGAGCGGCGCCCATTCCGCCGCCCCGATCTGGGGAAATTTCATGAGGGAGGTTTACCGCTTCCGCAAGCGGCAGAAGTTCCCCTCGATGCCCGCCGGGGTCATCATGAGGAGCGTCTGCGGTGTTACGGGAAATCTGCCCTCGCCTTCCTGCCCTGTCGTTACAGAATATTTTCTGAAGGGGCATGGTCCGTCAGCCAGGTGTTCCGGAAGCCATCAGGAAGACGAGACCATTTAGAGAGGGTGCTTCTATTCCACGTCCTTGGCACAGCGGAATCCGAAATGATGGGGCGGTTTATTGATGGGTCTCCAGGCACGTCTCTTGGCGGCCCGGGCCCAATCCCAGTTCCAGTACCAGGAACCGCCCTTGACTACCTTTTCGGTGTAACCCGGACAGTCATCCTTGCCGTCACAGGGGCCTTTGGGGTCTTTGTCCAGGCATGCCTTGCCGCACTTGGTGTAGCTCTTCTCGTACCAGTCGTTCACCCATTCGTGAACGTTTCCTGACATATCATAGAGCCCGTAGACATAGGGTTTGCGGGATCCCACTTCGGCCGTGATTCCCTGCTGGCCGTATTTATCCGTACACCCCCTCTTCCCCTTATCCATGATGACAGCACGGCTGCAGTCGGCTTTTTCATTGCCCCAGGGATAGATATTGCCGTTGGGTCCCCGGCTGGCTTTCTCGAACTCCGCCTCGGTGGGCAGCCGCTTTCCGCGGGACCGGCAATAGTCCCTGGCCTGAAACCAGTTTACCTTTACCTGCGGCTGTTTGGGGCCTCGCATCTGGCGGTAGTTGGAGCGTACATAGGTGCATTTCTTCTCCTTGACGCAGTTCTGGTACTCCTCCGTTGTAACCTCGTACTTGTCCATCAGGAAAGTGGAGAGATCCACCTTATGGGGAGGGTTCTCATCGGTCCATCTCTTCGAATCGCTTCCCATGATGAAGGGGCCACCGGGAACACAGGACATCTCCGGGGGAGCGTTTTTGGGGCATTTTTTATAGGGGGATACGTCCGATTTGCCCGTTTTGTGGTTGCAGAACACCATGACGAGAATGAGCATAAGGGGCAGGGAGAGAAGCAGGGCTGATAATTTTTTCATCGTCTTTACATCACCTCAATATAAAAAAAGTACGTTTTTTGCGGCATCAAGATAATCGTTCGTCCTGTATTTGTCAAGGGTGAATCTGCTTAAGCCTCTGATGAGCATAAAATACCCCGGGTTGCTGTAAGCCAAAGCCATACAGCCGTCAGGATGCCGGCCGCTGGTCCCTGCGGTTTCCAGAGGAGGCCCCCAGGACGCGCCGTACGATCCAGAGCAGCGGTTTTGTCAGGGGGCCCTCGAAATCCTTTTTAACTCCCTCGAGTAGATCGGGGATGGGCAGGCTCTGGGGACATTTCTTGACGCAGAGGCCGCACTGGACGCACTGCGAGGCAAAACCCCTCTGGGGAGCGTTGATTCCTCCCAGCATGGCCAGGTAGACGAATCTCGCCTGATAGTCCCTGAAGAGATGGCGCGAGTTCCAGGTTTCGAAACAGCGGGGAATATCCACACCCTTGGGGCAGGGCATGCAGTACTGACAGCCGGTGCACTCCGCCTTCATGAGTTCCCGGTAGATACCTGCCGCCTCCTCCACCAGGGTTTTGTCCCGGTCGGTAAAGATGTCCGCCTCCGCCTCTGAGGCGATTCTCATGTTCTCGCGTATATGCTCCTCCCGGTTCATCCCCGAAAGCACCACGGTTACTTCCGGATGATTCCAGAGCCAGCGGAGAGACCATTCCACGGGGGTCCAGTCCCGCCCTGAGCGGCTCCAGAGATTCCTCACCCCGGGAGGGGGAGTTTTGGCCAGATTGCCTCCCCGCAGGGGCTCCATGATGATGACCGCGAGGTTGCGGGAGGCGGCGTATCTCAGACCGGCCGTGCCCGCCTGATTGTGTGTGTCCAGGAGATTGTACTGAATCTGGCAGAGGGTCCAGTCGTAATCGTCTATGATCCCCGGAAAGTCCTCCGCCGAGCCGTGATAGGAAAAACCGGTGTTGCGGATCTTGCCCTTGCGCAGGGCCTCGTCCAGAAATTCCCTCACACCCAGCTCCCTGCACCGCTCCCAGCCCTTGCCGGTCAGGTTGTGGATGAGGTAGTAGTCGATCTGATCCACCTGGAGGCGTGCCAGCTGTTCATCGAGGAAGCGCTCCATCTCAGCGGGGGAAGATACGGACCAGTGCGGCAGCTTTGTGGCCAGCCTGACGCGGTCCCTGTACCCGCTCTGTTTGAGCAGCTTCCCCAGAAAGGGCTCGCTCTTGCCGTTGTGATAGGGGTAGGCTGTGTCTATATAGTTGATCCCCGCGTCGAGGGAGGAGAGGATCTGCCGGGATGCCTCCTTCTCGTTGATGTAGGCCTGCCCGCCGGGGAGGCGCATGGCCCCGAAACCCAGTATCGAGAGACGGTCGCCGTTTTTGGGAACAGTACGGTATTGCATGCAGAGCCTCCTTTTTTTGTCGGTGATGGGTCCTCAGAGGGTTTCCTTTGCTGTAAGGGGGGCGCTCCCGGGACTCCGCTTGGAGGCCTTTTCCGGCCGGGGGGAGCGCCACCAGAACGTCAGCGGCAGAACGGTGCCGGACGTATAGGTTTCGCCGACCCGGGGGATGACGATGGATGACTCATGGCCCCGGGCGGCCAGGAGGAGCCGTTCCGCCGGTTCGTACCAGTCGTGTACCGAGAGGCAGTAGGTCCCCCAGTGTATGGGGATCATCACCTTTCCGCGCAGATCCCTGAAGGCCTGGAAGGATTCCTCGGGAAGCATGTGCACCCGGCGCCATTTCTCGTTGTACTGCCCGTTTTCCATCAGGGTGATGTCGAAGGGACCGAAGCGCCGGCCGATCTCACGGAAGGACGGGCAGTAACCGGAATCCCCGCTGAAGAAGAGGCGGAACTTTTTGCCCTTCAGGACCCAGGAGGCCCAGAGAGTGTCGTTACGCCTGAAGAGGCTTCTCCCGGAAAAGTGCTGCCCCGGCGTGGCAAAAATTTCGAGGCGGTCCCCCACCCTGGTCTGGCCCCACCAGTCCAGCTCGGTAATCCGTTCCCGGGGGATTCCCCATTTTTCCAGGTAAGCCCCCACCCCCAGGGGGGTTATGAACCGCCTGGTCTTGTCCCTGAGGCGCAGGATAGTGTCGTAGTCCAGATGGTCGTAGTGGTCATGGGAGATGATGACGGCATCCAGCGCCGGGATCTCCTCCGGCTCTATGGGCAGGGCCTGATGATAACGACTGGGGCCGAGAAAGGGCAGAGGGGAGGGTCTCTTAGCCAGCACCGGATCGGTAAGGATGAGGAGTCCCTCCATCTCGAAGATGACGCTGGAGTGCCCCAGCCAGGTGACCCTGAGTCCATCCGGGGCACCGGTGAGTTTTTCGGCCCGGACCTTCCGGACCTCCAGGGGTTTTTCGGGTACCCGTTTCTGATCGCCGAAGATCCATTCCTTCCAGACCTCCCGGACGGGACCCTTGAAAATCGGTTTGTGGCCGTCGCTGTTTTCGAAACGGCCGTTGCGGTACAGACTGGATTTTTCTATGGACATCTTTCGTTCCCCTTCATAGGAAGTGCGCCTCATCGACAGGCAGGAGACCAGCGGAAGGACGGCAAGACAGAGCAGCGCGCAGAGCAGCCGCAGCAGGGCCGGGGCTCCGGCTTGGAAGGGCAGGCGGCATCTCCGATTCATCCCATCACCCCCCTCTGCTTTAACCCGTCCCGGTAGAGAACGGTATGGGTCATGACGGCCCGGTGTATTATCTCCCGGTCCTGCTCCTCCTCGGCAAAGATGTAGAGGCTTATGATCCCGATGACCGAGGCGTAAAAAAGGAGGATGAACTCTTCCGGGTCCACTTCGCGGATGAGACCCCGGCCCATGGCTTTTTCCAGCAGTTGCCGAAAGGGGCGCGAGGATTCCTCGTAGAGCCGTTCCTTTTCCTCCAGCAGACGGGCCGGGATCTTGGATTTGACCATGCCTTTGGTGCTGAAATGCGACAGTACTTTGAAATAGTCGGTGTATTTGTCGTAAAAACGGAAGAGGATCTCCCCTATTTTGAGGAACTCCCCGTCAAAATCCTCCCTTTCGGGATCGATGCGTGCGGACAGATCGATGATGATTCTGATGGCATCGATATATATGTGGGAATAGAGCTCCTCCTTGCTTTCAAAGAGGGCGTAAATGGCGCTGCGCCCGAACTCAACGGCCTCGCAGATATCCTGTATGGTGACCGCGTCAAAGCCTTTCTGAAAAAAGAGTTCCCGGCTTTTTTCCAGTATCAGTTTTTTTCGCTCTTCCAGCTCTCTTAGTCGTCTGTCCTGGGGGCCCATTATTGATTCCTTGGAATGGTGGTCCATTTTGGTATGACAGTTTACAATACTGAAAAAAATGGCCCACGTCAAGGGGGCGGGGGCCATTTATGCTGTTTCGGGCTGGTTTTTTTAGTTTGGTTATTCTTCCGGAGTTTCCTCGGCCTTTTCCTCATCATCGCTACCGTCAATGGTTTTGGTACCGGTAAATCCGTCTCTTCCTTTAAGTCCTTTTTTGGGGATGAGCTCTCCGCTCCCCTTTATCTTGGATAATGGGACTACGTTGTTGACTTTTTTGGCGCTCGTGGCTACCCTCTGGGCGAAATCCATCACGTCCCGGACCCTGATTTCGGAGCGGGCCTTCAGAATATATCCCTTGCCGTCTTTTTTCAGGCGGGTTTTCACCTTTGTGTCCTCCATGAGGGATTCCATGCCGATGAGGGCAAACTGTTTCCGGCGGGTGTTTTCATCATCCAGGAGCATCTTGTAAAGCTCACCGTTGCGGGCCGTGCCGCCCCGTACCTCCACCTCCACGATCATCTTCTTCGGTTTCAGGTCCACCTGATAATTGGCCGAGATGATGTCCTCATAGAGGGCGTAAACGTCCTTCTCCGTATATTTCTCCCCCGATCCGGCACTCCTGTTCAGGGCTTCCAGATAGACGCCCATGCTGCTGCTGCGCAGCGGATCACCGGCGATCATTGTTTTAATATCCCCCAGCTCCCTGAAGTTCTGAATGTTGCATGAGAAAATTCCCCTGAGGGTGGGGTATATTTCCTTGGCCATCGCAGAGGAAGGGCGATCCCCCTTGGCCCGGCTGTCCAGAAAATCCGACAGGGAGTTACCCGTTCCGAAGACGACTACGTCTCCTATACGGGTTGCCGTGCCGCCCAAGAAAGGACCGGTTTCCTCCTCCTTGATTTTGCGGAACATCTCCAGGAAATCCTGTCCGCCCCGGGAACGGGAAGGACAGTGGATGAAGACCAGAAAGGAATCCAGGCCGCTGCCCGTTTTGGGATCATAATCCCTGGAGAGATTGCACCAGATCACCACTTCACGAAGACCCTTAAGGGAGTTGGTCACCATTTTTGCCACCATCTCCATCTGTTTTTCTATCTGTTTGGTCTGACGGTCCTTTCCGGCACCTTTGAACTTGCCGGTTTCGTCGTTGATATATTTCTTAATCAGACCCGATTTTTCAATATAACGGGCCAGTCTGTCGCCCCGGATGGAGACGACGAAGGTACAGGTGTTCGGTTTAACCGGAACATGCTCCATCAGTCCCTTGACGCTGTCGCCGCCGCCGAAGGCTCCTGCTGCAATCTGCAGGGATAAAACCAGGCTGTGTATTATTCCCATCTTTAACCTCTTTCCTTCGATTATTTCTGTGCAGATTTCATCAATCAATCATCAAAAAAACTGCAAGGATTTCATTTTTATGGAAGGATGCTATTACATCAACTTTTTTTATAAAATCATCCCGCCCGGCCTCTTGAAAAGTGAGTAGCATCCGCCATCAAAAGGGGAGAAGGGGGACACGGATTGTTTGGGACGTTGATTTCATCAAACAGGAAAAATATGGTTGTCCTTTCAGCCGTTCTCCTCCATACTCGTCCCTATCTTGAGGGGGATGAGGAATGTAATGTTTTCTTCGCAGAAGATGATTAACATCACCCTGAAACTCTATGCCGGCTTGGACAGGGAACTGGAACTGGAAAATTATGACTCAGCCGCAGGCCTGTCCCTTGCTGTAAAAAATGGTCTGCGGTTAAGGGGCGTCCTTAAGATGATCGGCATGAAGAATCTGGGCAAGAGAACCTATTATCTCAATGGAATGAGGATCAGCATCTGGAGGAAGCTGAGGGATGGGGATGATATCTCCTGTCTCAAGCCATCCGGCGGGGGCTGATCGCTCTTTTTTAACAATTTCAGTTAAAATGATTGATTTAATCCTTCAACTTTCTTACTGTTAGAATGTCGACCCCCATCCCGGGGGATTTGCAGAGACGATCCCGTTTTTGATCAGGTATTGTGTCAATTTTAGCGGAAGGAGTAAATAATGGCCCGGGCATTGATAGTGGACGATTCCAAATTCATGAGGAGAATTATCCGTGAAACCCTTGAGGAGGGCGGACATGAGATCCTTGCAGAGGCGGAAAATGGTTTTGACGCCCTGGAGGCTTATAAAGATATCAAACCCGATTTCGTCACTATGGATATCACCATGTGGGGCAAGGACGGGCTGAAAGCCGTCGAGGAAATTACGGATATCGATCCCAAGGCGAAGATCATCGTAATATCCGCTCTCAGTGAAACCACGCTGAGGCTCAATGAGGAAAACATCAAGGCTTCGGCTTTCCTTACCAAACCCTTTGAAAAAAAGGATCTTCTCGATATAGTAAAGAAGATAATCTGAGGCATCCGCCGGGAGCCCCCTGTATCGTGCAGGAAAATGCCGGGAGAATGATTTTTCTAATGCCCTGCTTCGGGTACTCTATAAAGCATCAATCCATGAATCTCATTGACGGTAATCCTTTTTGAAACCTCGTATAATCGTCCTGCTTCTGACAATGCTGATGTCAGGAAACCTCAGCCCTTCCCCCTCCGACCGGGACGGTTTCGCCTGGCTGGAAAAGGAGGTTTATCGCCACTTTGCCTCCGGAGATTACCCGTCACTCTATGATACCATCGAGAGGATCGTAACAAAGCATTCCCATCTCCCGGAGTCTTTCCTCTATTACGGAGATATTGCGCGGTTGGTGGAGGTGAGGGGTTACGGAAGGGCAAAAATGGCCCTGGAGAACGGCATAAAGAACCTTGAAGCCCGTCCGGTGTTTCCTGGTAAAAACACCCTGAATCTGGCCCTCCTTCAGGAAATCGAGGGACTCCTGTATACCCATGAGAGGGCCCATGCCGGGGCCTTCACCAAAAAACTGGCCCCCCTCAGGGAATGGGTCATACTGGGTCCTTACAGCCGTTATGGTCCGGCGGATCTGGATCACATTTTTCTTCCCGAAATCACCACATCCCTGGAACATCCCGGTCTCCGGAAAAAAATTATCAGGCTGGATAGCGAGGACGGTTTCTTCCGGGGGAAAAGCCATATCTATCCGGAGAAGGGAGTTCTCTATGCCGTTACGACCCTGAAGGCGGCCCGTCCCCTGAGGATTCGCATTCAGGGCGAGGGCTCCTTCAAGGTCTATATCAACGGGAAGATGGCTCTGAAAAACAGAAAAACCGGTATCAGCCGCAAGTTCCGGCAGCTGAGGGTCTGGGGAAGCGACCGAATCACGCTGATGATCAAACTTCTTCATGAGCCTTCCTGGGATTTCCGTGTTCTGATAACCGATGAAGAGGACCGCGTTCATAATGCTTCCGCAGATTTGAGCCGCATGTATTATACCGACGCCGAGTTTCTCGAAGAGATGCCGTATCCCTTCAGCCATTTCCTGGAAAAGGCGGGAAACGATCCCGCAGAAGGAAACTTTCGGCTGGGCAATTATTTCGATGAGATGGAAAGCCGGGAGGCCGTTCGGTTTTACCGGAAATCCCTGGAGAAAAAAGAGGACCCCCTGGTGCGATTCTTTCTGGGATCGGCACTGATTGAGTACAGCGGGGGGAGGAAGGATTCCGCCGATTATCTGGAAGGCTGGGAAATTCTGAGGAGGCTATCGGAAAAAAATCCGCATATAATACCCCTTCGATACAGGCTGTTCCGCAAGCTGGTGGATGAGCGTAATTTTTATCAGGCCTGTCTTTTCGGGCGCAGCCTGAAAGAGCCGGCCGCCCGGTATCTCCCTTTTCGGAAAGACTATATGAGGCTTATGAAGGCTTTGAATTATGAAAAGGAATTTCTGGATGAGTGTCGCCTTCTTGAGAGAGACTTCCCCCATGGCATTTCTGTACCGCTGACTCTGGCGGAGTATTACAGCAGCAGGAATATTTATAAGTCCCTGGAATTGTGTCAACAGATCCTCGGCAGGGAGTACAACCGCAAGGCCCTTCAGCTTCTGGTCCATCTGGGCAGCAACTGTGAACTCTACGATGATGTTCTACGGTGGTTGAAACAATGGGATTTCAACCAGGAGTTAATTAAAGAGACGGTTCAATGCCTCATCGACAAGGGGGAGACGGACAGGGCCAAGAATCTGATCTTTCAGCAGATTGTCCGCTGCCCGGACCCATATTATTATTTCCTTCTGGGGCGTATCAGCTACAGCAGGAAAGCGGACCCCTCGCTCTACTGGCTGAAGATGCTGGATCTCTACCCCTCCTACTATGCCGGGGAGGAGTTCCTCGCTTACAAAAAAACCGGAAAGTTGACCAACCCCTTCAACGGACTGAGAGGAGAGGCGGACTCCCGACTCCTTCAGGGGAGCCTTCGAGAGCCGGATAAGTATTCTTCCACCATTCTTCACCGTGGCATTGTTTTTCGGCTGAACAGCGACGGTACCAGCCGGGTCTTTGTGGAGGATATCATTTATCTGAAAGACCAGAAGGCGCTGGAAAAATGGGGGGATTACCGGATTGCTTTCAGCGGCAACTTTACTCCGGTCCGGATCAGAACGTACCATCAGGATGGTTCCTATGCGGATTCCTATTCCCTGCAGAAAACAGACAACACCCTCTATATCAATCTCTCTTCCCTCCGGAAGAAATCTCTCGTCCATATTGCCTACATCGTGGATAACCCCGTAACGGAGCCGAGAAAATCCGAGATGTTCTCGCTGCCCTTTACTCTCATTCAGGATTATGATGAATACGTGGAGCATTTCTCCTTCCGCCTCATCACCCCGGCCTCCATGAAGCCTTCAGTCTGTTTCAACCATGCGGTAAAGGCTGTCACGGAAACCCGGGGAGGAGAAACCCTCTATTGTGCCGAGATGGGTCCTCTTTATCCGGTCATCTACGAATCCCATATGGGGAACCAGCTAAACTATCTTCCCTTTGTCTCCTTCTCAACGATGAAGGACATGCGGGATATCTTTACCTGGTATCGCGGCCTGGGGGAGGGCAGAGAAGTATGGGGGGATAAGGCTCCCGCAGATTTCTTCCGCTCCGAGGATCTGGTCGGGCTGATCAGGGAAATCTATGATTATGTGGCCAGAGAAACCGATTTGAAGGGCAATCTTCTCTACTATCCAGACGGGGCATCAAACACCTTTTATAAAAAGGGCGGTACCACGGAGGACAAAGTCTTCCTGGCTAAGTCTCTTCTCGCTAAAAAGGGGGTTACATCCTTCCTGGCCCTGACCAGCAGGGAGGATATGCCCGATACAGGTTCCTTCGTCTCCCCGGATATCTTTACCGATGTGCTTTTGTATGTTCCCCTGGAGAAGGACAGGGGGGTATGGCTGGATTTTTCGAGTCAGTATTATGGCTGCGGTCAGGTGAGCGAGGCACTGGTCGGCCGGGAGGCCTATGTCCTGCTTTCAGATGGTCATGAGATCAAAATGATTACCGGTAGTTTAACCGGCGGCGTTTCGGGAAAATATGAGATTCAGCTTGATGAAAACGGTAATGCTCGGTGCCGCGTTTTCCTGCAGTTCAGCGGGTCCAAAGGGGAGATACGGCAGTATTTCAGGGACAAAAAGAATAATGAATTGATGATCAACCGGTACTTCGGCGGTTTTATACCCTCGCTGACCGTTGATGCCTTTGAGGTCGTCAATATGGATGATTATAGACGTCCCTTCGGTCTCTCCGTAACGGGTGCTGGCTATGCTATGGCCACTTCGGGAAAGGGAAGGATGATTCTTCAGCCGGTGTTGAGTAAAAGCTCCCTCTATGATTATATCCGTTACAGTAAGCGGATGTATCCTCTGGTCATAGCGAAGGATATCCGGGAAGAGGATGAATATACCTATCAGCTTCCCGCTGAATATGCCTCAATACAAATAAAGGATGAGAAGAGTATCCGCAGTGAATATGGCTATGCCCGGATCCAAATATGGAAGGACAGGGGAAATCCCATCCTTCGGGTCCGGAAAAAACTCGTTGTGAAAAAACAGAAGATTTTACCGGAGAAATACGGGGAATTCCTGCAATTCTGCTTAAAGATTCGTAACGCGGAATATCAAAACCTGTCCCTCTCTTCCTCGGACAAGCCATAAATCCCGCATAGGTATACCAGCAAGGCTCGTCTGAGGGGAGGGCGGGGTGATCAGGGGATTCGCTTAAACCTATTTTACCTTGGATGTTTTAGACTGTTTCTTTCTTTTGAGCCTTCTCCTGGCTCTTTTTCTCTTTTCCCGTGCATTATACTGCTTCCCCATGGATCTTATGCCTCCCAAGTCATAGTGATATATAATTCTGCCAATCTGTTTAAACGGCAGAGATCGATTCTGCCCTTGATGACTTCTTTGTCAACAAAAAAAAGGTTCCCGGGGGATCAGGCAAACTTGACATCGCCGATCAGTCGATCGAGATTGGGAATAAGCTGATTGTTCTCCATGCGGCCCCTGACAGGAATCCCCTTGAACTCTTCTATGAGCCGCCTGTTTCCAGATGCGCTTTCAGGGTATTGCGAGTACTCGGTGACATAGAAGGGGATGTTGAGGTTCTTCGCGGATTTGCCCGCTTCAAAAACACCTCCTTCTGCGGGGGCCTCTACGATGAAAACGGCGTAGGATAGGGCGGCGATGATTTTATTCCGGTGGAGGGCATTGTAGGGGCTGTATTCCCTGGCAGGGGTAAAGGGTGTCGCCAGCAGGATACGGCTTTCGTCAAATAGGGGTTTGAGGGATTCCGGTATCGTCAGATGCTTCATTCCGTAAGGCAGCAGGGCGATGGTGCTGCCGCCGTTTTCCAGGGCTGAGCGGTGGGCGATCAGATCCGTACCCCTGGCAAAACCGCTGATGGTTACAATCCTGTGGCGGGTGAGCTCTCTTGCAGAGAGATAGGCTATCAGCTCCCCCCGTCCGCTTACGTTGCTGTCTCCCAGAATGGCGGCCCCCTTTTCCTTCAAAAGGGCCCTGTTGCCGTAGATGTAGAGGATGGGGGGAAACTGGCTGCCGAGAATGCTCAAGAGCCTTTCCGGATAACCCTCGTAATAAAAAACCAGGATATCGAACCCAGCGTCCAGGAGGGCCAGGTAGTCCTTTTCCACGCGATCCAGGTTTTTTTCCGCCTCCTGAACGGCGTCGATGATCTTGTCCTCGAAGGGAAACTCCTTCCGCATCTCCTCCCGATCCAAACCGAAGATATCATAAACGGACAATCCCTTCTCTGAGAGGCTTTCATATATCTTTTTCAGATGTACAGGGCCCATGCCCTGGACCTGTTCCAGCGCCATCCAGTATTTGGTATAATGCATGATTCTCCAGAAAGGGAATAAATCTAAAGTCTGTCGTTGGTATCACAGCGTTGGTTTTTGTCAATATATTTCCTATGATGACCGGGTTGATGAGATGTAAAGTGTATAATAGACCTCCTGAAATTATTTGCCGGGACCCGAAATAGTGCTGGCCATTCCAGAGATAGGAGGTATGATTTAGGGAGATTCAAACGACAGGGTAATGAATACTTGCTCGCCCGACAATAAGAGATGGCCTGTACCGACGGGATAAGGCCGGTTGGAAGCGTGATGAAGATTGATACGGAAAAGCTCAATCATATCTTTGCAAAATACAATAATGAGTTTGAATGCCATTATCAGTCAGACCTTTTTCTGGGTGGCAAAAAGATCAGGGCGGGGTCGGAGATCATGGCCCTCCATGTCATCAAACTGCGTGAGGCCGGGGTCAAGGAAATCGATGTAGTCTATGACGTTACCATGTACGAATATCTGACCCGCGAGTTTCCGGGGGATTACCGTAAGCCCGTTCTATGGCTCGATTACTATCAGGTCGATCGACTCCTGGAGGAGCTGGAAAAGGTGAACGGGCAGTCCAGACGAAAGAGATTTCTCACCATCATCGGCGATGTCTACGGGAGGCAGACTCAGGCCCTCCAGAAGAACATCGTGATGCGTCATGGAGACAGGCTGGAATACAATAAATGGAAAACCATGAAGATGCTCATAGACAGCCAGCAGAAGTTTTTCTGCCGGAACAGCGAGCACGGGATCATCCTTTTCGTTAATCTCAAGTCCGAAGGCGGTCAGGACTATGTCAGCAAGTTTAACCGGCATGCTGAACTGACCACTGCCATAGTATCCAGACGGAAAAGCGGAATGATGGAGATATCCCCGGATTTCATCCCAAGTGAAGACGTCTACTCGGTGACCATCCCCGGGAAACTCCTGGAGGAATATATCCAGACCGGAGCCCGTCTGATCATTATCGGAGATGAGCTTACGAAAACACACAAGGAAGCACTCCTCCAGGTACGGGATTATGATCCCTTTGTGCGCATGATGGTGGCGCCCCCCCTGGACCCGCAGAATTTGGATCACTTCCTCCAGCAGGTAAAAATCGTCTACAATACCGACCGATGGAAAAAAACCTAAAACTTGTTTAGAATTCTCTCCTGATAGAACTTCGGTGTTGCCAGAAGCACTTCGATAAAACATGCCATCCAGCATCCCGGGCATTTGGTGTACTTCCTCAAATCCTTCTGATAGAGTTCCCCTTTGAGCATCTCCTCAAGGTTTTCCCTGTTGATATTGCCTATGGGGATTCGGCTGCAGAGGGAAAGATCGCCGTTGGGATCGAGGAATATCTTGAAGGTGCGGAAAATGCCTGTGAGGTAGGGACAGAGCTTGTCCGCCTCCCCTTTGACGAATCGGGGGATGCCCATAAGGAAGGCCCTGGAGACGGCTATGTTCTTCTTTTGAGAGGCCAGGGCTACGAGTTTTTCCAGCTTTTCGCTGTAATGAAGAACCGGCACATTGGGATCCGAGGCATCCTGGTAAAAGAAATTATTGACCGGGGCCAGGGTCTGGGTCCAGCCGTACTTTTCAGAGATTTCGAGTATCTCCGGTACCTGGTCTATGTTCTGATCCGAGATGACCGTGTGCATGTTGAGGGTGGAGCCGGAGTTCATCTCCTTTCTAAGGCGTGTGACCAGCTCGATGTTTTTCAGAACCCGCGTGGATACATCCCTGGCGCCGCGGAGCTTGTCTGCGGTTTCCCCGAACCCGTCAAAGGAGGTGCCGATACGTATGTTGTTCATGAGAGCGGCAGAGGCAAATCGGGTAATCACGGATTCCTGTGCGTAGAGATTTGAGTTTACGTTGGCCCCGAAGGGAAAACGGCCGGCGGCGTAATCCAGGATCTCGGGCATCTCCTTGACCAGGGAGGGCTCTCCGCCGGATATGGTCAGGGATGCGATACGGTAGGGGTTGAGCAGGTCAAGATATCTTTTACAGTTATCAAAGGAAACAGTTTCTCCCTTGCCTTTGCCCACGATGACGGCGTTACACATGGGACAGTTCTGGTTGCAAAGATTGGTCACATTCAGGTTGAGATTGAAAACCAGGGGCTTGCGTGTGATGTACCTCCAGAGATAAACCGAGGCGGCCCTGGCGATTTTCCCGGTTTTGGGGACTTTAACGATTCTCTCCTTCTTCATAAGAAACCTCTTTTTTTAATAGGCCGGCATAGAAAAGTATCAATATCCCGATGGCGGCCCATACGAAGGTCCTGAGCCTGCGGATGATACCAACGGAAAGACCTAGGGCGGGATCGTAACCGAGAAATTTCAATGCGATGGAATAGGAACCCTCACTGGTGCCCAGATTGGCCGGCATAAAGAAGATAGCACCCGTCAGGAACAATCCAAAAATATATACGAATAGCGCGTGGGCGATACTTATGGGTACACCGATGAAAACGATGATCAGGTAGATTTCCAGAACCCCTGCCACAAGCACCGACAGATAATGCACAAAGAGGGAAATGTAGAAATGTCTGAGATTATCCCTGCTGCTGAAGATATAGGCAAACTCCTCGTCCAGCGCCCTGACCTTCTTCCACCGCTCCTCGGTCATGAAACGTCCGAGGAGAGAGGAGGGGACTTTCCCGACGAGATATTCAACAAAACCGTCCCGCTGTTTCATGAGAACGACGACCAGAAGGAGGAAGATGCCCGCAAAGAGAAGGAACGATAGGGCCTTAACATAAACCGGCATATCCAGAAGGAAGAAACTTACGACAATTCCTGTAAGTATGAGAAGTATGTTGGATATGGTGTGTATCGTGCGGTCGAGGATGACCGACGCGAGCCCCATCTTAAAGGGAACGATGTCTTTGATGAACATTGCCTTGAGGGGTTCCCCCGCCAGGGCCCCCAGGGCGTTTATGGAAGAGGTGGAATCTCCTGCGATCCTGGCAAGGACCAGTTTATAGAATCGGCTGTGTTTTACGGGCTGACTGATCAGTACCTTCCATCCATAGGATAGGAATATATGGTTGAACAGGTAGATGAGGATGATAATCCAGAAATTCCATCCCATATTCAGGATATGGGTTATGGTCTTTTCAATACCGAAGGTCCGGAAGAGAACGGCGAGGATCAGCAACCCGACGAATAGAAAGATCAGTTTACCCTTTTTTTTCAATGATAATCCATCCCGAAATGCGTACAGGCTCAGAAACGTATGGCCAGAATCGTAAAATCATCGATGAAGTCCTCGTCAACGGACCGCTCCGCCAGTCTCAGCCGGAGCTGTCCGATAAGGCGTTCAGGGTCCTCATCCCGGTTTTCCTGGGCCAGCTCGATCAGTTTTTGTTCACCCAGGTCGATGTCGCCTGCGCCCAGATACTCTGTAACCCCGTCAGTGAAGAGAATCAGCAAATCCCCTTTATTGTAGAATACGACCTTTTCCTCGTAGACGGAGTCCTCTGCAATGCCGAGAGCCCTCCCTTGAGAATTCAGGTGAAGCACCTCTCCGCTGTCCTGGCGGATCAGGATCTGATCGTTGTGACCGCAGTTCCCGTAGGTGATTAGCCGGTTATGGGAATCGATGAGAAGGTAAACCAGGGTCACGAACATGCCGTATTCTGAGTCCTCATAGATGTACCGGTTGGAAAAAGTGAGCAGAT
>CALCJG010000259.1 GCA_937967705.1 uncultured Spirochaetia bacterium | reverse complement strand
GACCACCGAGATCTACACTCTTTCCCTACACGACGCTCTTCCGATCTCCCTACGTACCAATTCGTCTGACCAGCCATAATACAACAGATATGCCTGCTGAGTTCAACGCCAAGAGACTATGTTTATATAACAAAAAAACGGCCATGTTGTCTTCCCGAAGGCCGGTTATCCACATTTTTATCCACAGTATCCACAATAAATCCCCCTCTATTCCATTAATTAACTACAAAAATTTCCAGTTTTCGGGACATAAGCCAAGAAAACGAGGTTTCAGATCGTTTTTTTTTCCAAAACGCACTCAACAAGAAAAAACCCCTGACCCATTCAGGGATTTCATCCCCTTTTTTTCACTCACTCCTTTCCGGAGACGGCATCCGCAACACGACGCAGGTGGGTTTCGTATGATTTGACACATATTCGCATTTTGTCAAGAAAATGAAACCTGTTGATAACTGCCCGCCGAGGACCGAGATCAGCCAGAAAGATATTCATAAAAATAATAGTGTTCGTATTCGTTCATGGGGAATAAATGGCCCTATTTCCGGACATTCTACAGGATTAGCAGATCGTCCTGATCCATGCGTTAGCTGTCATCTGCGGGATGGCGCCATAAACGGAATCATGAATGCCTGCCGGAGTGAAAGGGTTTCCTTCTTATCAAAATCTCCGGGGCACCGGGGCATCTTTCCATGCCCTACCCCCGGCGACATGCCGTGCAGGCCATTTTATCATCATTTATCCACTTTTTTTTTGTTTTCATTGACAAAACTTCGTTAAATTATATACTCCAGATATGCTGATACAGGCAACAGGATGGGAAAAGACCGTAGCTGTAATGAAAAGCCCCCTGGAGAAAGCTTCCTTAAATAAATGCAGCTCAACGGATAAACAGTTCTCTTGAAGGAAATACCGAACACTGTGTATGAAATTGGAGGTAGTATCATGGGTTTGATGAAGGATGCGGGAAATTCCTTTTTGAAATACAGTGAGCTTCTGGTTAACAAAACCGAGGAGTACGCCCGAATAGGAAAGCTCACCCTGGATATTAAAAGAATGGAGAGGAATATCAGCCAGGTACTCCGGGAGCTGGGAGAATATGTCGTCGGTCAGTACAGGGAAGGGTCCCAGACGGTTCTCTCCTCGGATCAGACCATTGCAGATAAAACCAGATCCCTTCAGGAATTCCAGGCCTGTATCGACAGCAAAAAGAAGGAGATTGAAGAGCTGAAAAAAGGTTCGGGAACCCAGGGAAAGACCCCCCCGGAAAGCGGTCAGAACACAGGAACGCAGGAGCCCCTATAAGCATACCTCCAATTCCCCCAACTCACAGGAGCAGAAAAAGATTACTAATATATGCCAATATCCTCAAGAAGAATTATTACCTTTATAAAATCAGCCCAAGCCCCCTTCAGCTACAATGACCTTGAAGCAGGTCTGCTGAAGCCGGAAAAGGGGCGTATAAGCGGGCGACGCAAAAAGAGCCCGGTTACCCACAGGGATCAGATCAAGCTGGACCACACCATCAAGGCTCTCATCTCCATCGGTTTTCTCCAGAAGAAGAAAAAGAGCTATTCCCGCAACCCGGACTTCCGAATCGAGGGTATCCTACAGATGATGCGCAGCGGCAAATCCGTCCTGGAACTTGAAAGCGGCTATGAGGTCTTCATCGAGCGGGAGAATCTCAACAGCGCCCGACACAGGGACCTGGTGGAGGCGGACATAATCGACTTCAGCAAGGGGGCCTTCATCGGCACGATCCGGAGGATTCTGAACCGAAAAAAGGAGGAGTACCTGGCCCGGGTGGAGGCGATACGGGGAGATAAGGTTCTCCTGACCCTCCTGGATACCCCCGGGAGCATTGAGGTGTCTTCCCCTCTCCCGTCAAAGGGGATCAACAGGGGGGATATCGCCTATGTGAAGATGACGGAAGGCCCCCGGGAGGGCCGGCCGAAATGCGAGATCCTGAACATCTACCCCCCTGATTCGGAACTGCAGGACGTACAGCGCATCGTGCTGAAGCATTCCCTTCCCTCTCCCCACGGGGAGTATGAGGAACTGTCGGATATCGAAAGGATACTGGCGGAGGAAACGGCCCTGAAGCGCAAAGATTATCGGAAGCTCTTCACCGTCACTATTGACGGGGAAACGGCCAAGGACTTTGACGACGCCATCTCTTTCGAAAGCTCCTGGAAATCCACCAAGCTCTACGTACACATCGCCGGCGTATCCGCCTTCGTACGCCGGGGCACGCCGCTGGACCGGGAGGCCTTCAAACGGGGGACCAGTTTCTACCTGGGGGGAACGGTAATTCCCATGCTCCCGGAGATCCTCTCCAACGACTATTGTTCCCTGCGGGAAGGGGTGGACCGTCTCACCATGACGGCGGAGATGACCATCGACAAAAGCGGGGAGATCGTGAAATCGCGCTTTTACCGCGGGGTAATCCGGGTGAACAAACGGCTCACCTACAATCAGGCAGCCGAGATGATCGAGGGGAAGAACAGAAACAGACTGGCGACGCTGCTGAGAAAGATGAACGCCCTGGCCCTCACGATGAAGAGTCACCGCATGACCCGGGGCCGCGTGGACCTCAATCTCTCGGATCAGGAAATCATTTACGACGGGCACAAGCTGGTGGACATCCGCTTTGCCCGCCGTCTTCCCAGCCATATACTGATAGAGGAGTTCATGCTGAGCGCCAACGAGGCGGTCTCACGGGCCCTCAAGGAAAAAGGCGTTCCGACGCTTTACCGCATCCATGAGACCATCAGCGAGGAGAAGATGACGGTCCTGACCCGTTTCCTGCGGACCCTGGGGCTGAACCTGGGCAAGTCCCCCACAGTGGGCGCGGCCCTGCAGGAGGTTATCGACAGCGTGGCCGGGCGGGAGTACGAGCAGGTGGTCAACTTCATCATCCTGAAGTCCTTCATGCAGGCCTATTACGGCGAGCACCCCCTGGGCCATTTCGGCCTGGGGTTCAAGGACTATACCCATTTTACCTCCCCCATCCGGCGTTACCCGGACCTCATCGTGCACCGCTGTCTCAAGAGCCTGATCGACGGAACCCGGCCCGATTACGCCAACGAGGAGCTGAAAAGTATCGGAGAGAAGAGTTCGGAGATGGAGCGGCTGGCACAGAACGCCGAACGCGACCTGGTCCGCCTGAAAGCGGCCCGGCTGATGAAGGAGAAGGTGGGTGAGGTCTTCGATGCGGTGATCAGCGGCCTGTCGAAGAGCGGTCTCTTCGTGACCCTCCTGGAGAGGCCCATCGAGGGGATGATCCCCCTGCGCCTCATGACCGACGACTACTATCTCATACAGGAGGGCGATTACACGGTGGTGGGCAAGCGCTACGGCAGACGGTACCGCCTGGGCGACAAGATCCGCGTGAAACTCCTGAGCGTGGAGACAGACACCATGCGTATAGACTTCGACGTCGCCTGATACTCGCCCTCTCCTACAGGCTCTTTTTCAGCCTCTCCACGGCTTCCCGAATATTGTCCCGGTGACCGAAGGCACTGAAGCGCAGGAAGGATTCCCCTGCCGCGCCGAAGCCCACCCCCGGCGTCGTGATGATGTGCGCCCTGTTTAGGATCTCCTCGAAGATATCCCAGGACTTGCGTCCGGGAAACTCCGCCCAGATGTAGGGGCTGTTGTATCCCCCGTAGCCAGTAACCCCGAGAGCGGTCAGCCCCTCCTTGATGATGCGGGCGTTCTCCAGGTAATATCCCACCAGGTATTTCGTCTCCCTGAGCCCCTCCGGGTCCAGGGCTGCTAGAGCCGCCTTCTGCACCAGGTTCGAGGCTCCGTTGAAGATGGTGGTGACGATGCGGTTCCAGTCGTCCCGCACCAGGCCTCCGTCCTCGTAACGGAGCTCGTTGGGAACCACGGACCATCCCAGACGGACGCCGGTGAAGCCGATGGACTTGGAAAAGGAGTTGATCTCGATGGCGCAGTCCCGGGCCCCGTCGATCTCGTAGATGCTGCGGGGGAGATCCGCGTCCTGTATAAACTCGCTGTAGGCGGCATCAAAGATGAGGATCGACCGGTTTTTTCGCGTGAAGTCGACCAGCTCCTTAAGCTGCGCCGCCGTGGCCACCGCCCCGGTGGGATTGTTGGGAGAGCAGAAGTAGATGAGGTCCGTCCGCGGCTGGCTGGCCAGATCGGGGAAGAACCCGTTGGCAGGAAGACAGGGCATGTAGTAAACTCCGTCAAAGCGCTGGGCCTCCGTGTTGTAGAGGCCGGTGG
>CALCJG010000258.1 GCA_937967705.1 uncultured Spirochaetia bacterium | reverse complement strand
GGGAGATGAGGGCGAAGTCGAAACGCTCATCCGCCACCCCGGTAAGCCGGGCGGCGTCCCCGTGCAGGAAGAGGGGATTGCCGGCAGGATGGTACCGTCTCTTCTCCCGGGCGAAGGAGATCATCCTCTGAGAGAGGTCCACTCCCACGACCCGGGGGCATTTTTCTGCAAGACGAAGGGCGAGGGCCCCCGTGCCGCAGGCGACGTCGAGGACCCGGGAGCCTGCGGGAACTTGGTCTGCGATGATCTGCCGTATATCCTCCAGAAACGGATCGATGAGAAGGCTGTAGAGGGAGCCGTCGTACCAGCCCCGGTGATTTCCAGCCCGACGTGCGGTTTGATCAAACATATCCATCACCCCTTGAGCCCTTGAGATTCCCCGCTCCCTGTTCCAGGGCATCCAGGGATGCGGGATGTCCCCGCCGGTGCGAAATCCCCTCTGTTCCAAGCTGCCAGGAACGAGGAAAAACACTCCCCCGTGAGTCTGCCACTCGTAGAGCTCCGTGCAGCCGGAGTATCATATCCGGATCGGGGCTGTTGATAACCGCCGGGCGGTTCAAAACGAAGGAAGCTGAGGATAGACACGCCTCAATGAGCAGGGGGTCTTCCTGAAAAGGTAGTTGCGGGTTCATTCAGTTTTCCTCATTTTTGCTGATGCATACCGTGAAAAATTGTTGAAAAATGCCCATAGTATACACATATTATCTATCCCGGTAAAGGAGGAATTTCTGTAATATTTGCTGGAATTCTATGAGATGTGCTGTCGGGGAAGGACCTCTTCCTGACCGGGAAAGGGTGAAAACCGGTGCGCCGGGATGTTCGGGAGGCGGCTGTAATAAAAGTGGCGGATCAGATGCAGTTATCGCCGCCGGATTTTTAATTGACACTCGAAAATGGCGGTTATACTTTGGTCATTCTTCGGGGTGTGGCTCAGCCCGGTTAGAGCGCGTGGTTTGGGACCATGAGGTCGGAGGTTCGAATCCTCTCACCCCGAATGATATACAGCAATATGCGCCAGTAGCTCAGCTGGATAGAGCAACAGCCTTCTAAGCTGTGGGCCAGGGGTTCGAATCCCTTCTGGCGTGCGTTTCAGGACGATTTCGAACTAAGGAGATCCCTTCAAGGATCTCCTTTTTCATTATGAAGGAATAGGGGGGAATCCATGATATTTCCGCCTGGTCCTGGCTGATGAGGACCTTTGAGGCCATGGATTTGATGATGGCGACACGATGTTCCCCGGTGGATTCGGCGTATATTTCCGGGAATCTCCGCATGGTTTCGATGATTTCAGAAGTTTTCAGAATGAACTTGTTCCGATCAATTCCGGCCTGTTTTTTCTGCTTTTCCAGCCGGTCAATCTCCTTCTGGAATTCTTCCATTTTCCGTTTCAGGGCATTATGGTCAATCTGGGCATCGGCAAAGAGGTCCAGGATTCGGGACTGTTTGACCTCCAGCTCTGATATCTGCCGGGAGATCACGGAAACGCTGGCCTGCTGATCTGACGTTTTGATGGTAATGGCGTCCAGGAAAAGGGATTTCAGTGTCTCGGCCATTCCCTCCGTTATGGCATATTCCCGGACATAATCGTCAATAATCCTCGAGATATCATCCTCCGGGATATATACCCCTTTCCCGGTTTTCCTGCAGGCGTGGACATAATAGGTAAATCGGCCCTTTTTCCGGTCCCCAGTCATCCTCCGGCCGCACTCGGCACAGTACAGGATCCCTGAAAACAGGAAGTCATGAGAATGGGTTTTCGTGCCCATCCGAAGGGCCCCCATCTGCTCCATACGCTTTTCGAATCGTTCCTCGTCAATATACGCCTCGTAATTCCCCTTGATGACATCACCGCCATATTCAAAGGATCCTGTATAGATGCGGTTTGTGAGGATGACGTGGATATAGCTTTTATTCCACAGCCGGCCGGTCTGGGACCGGTATCCCTGATCATTCAGGAAGTCGACGAACTGCTGCAAAGTATATTTCCCGGAATCATATTCGTCGAACATGAAGCGGATAAACCGCTCATGTTTAGGGTCAATGATGATGGTTCGCTTTTCCTTTGAAAATGAATAACCCATCGGAAGGCGGCCAGGAGGGACCCCTCGGGCAGCTTTGAATTTTTGGGTTTCCCGGACATCGTGGCTGAGTTTGTCGGATAGCTGCCTGGCGGCCGCGATTTCCACGTTCATGATGAACTTATCGGCATAGGTGCTTTTCTGGTTCAATGTGCGATAGGTCTGGTAAAAATGGATGGTGACGCCGTGCTTTTCGTAGATGTCCTCGATGCGCATCAGGTCCCTGTAATTGCGGCTCATGCGGTCGGTGTTTTTGAATATGAGGTCCTTGACGTTGAACTGCATGGCAAGGTCAATCATCCGATTGAAAACCTTCCGGCCCTCTTTTCGGGCGGATTCGATGACCGTGAAATAATGAACAATCATCAGGCCGTTGCGCTCAGCATAATAACCCGCATGGGTTTCCTGGTATTCGAGGGATATTCCCCCGGCGTTGGCCTGGTCGGAAACCCGGTCATAGGCGAAGGCGGGGCGCTTACCTTCTTTCAGTGCTTTTTGGATTCCAGCGGTGATAGATGTTGCTTCTTCGAGGGAGATCATAAATCCTTGATTTTAATGGAAAACTTCAATTCAATATTTTTGATTTCCTCATTCGACAAACGAGGATTCCTATGCAAATACCTACGGGCAAATGTTTTTATAGATTTTGGTGATTCCTTATTCGGTGTGTACTTAACAATTCTTACCGTATAATAAAAAGATGGGGGGTATTGTGATAAGTCTGGTATTTGAACTTCATATATGTCCTGATGCTTATTGAAAAGCTCCAGAAGTTCTAATAATAGCATTAAACCGGCTGCCTTATTTCATAATGCTTTGGATTTTCGGGGTTGAAGATTCTCGGGTATTGTTTAGATATGGCCTCATAATCTACTTTCTTTACAGGCAAGAATTTTGAACGGTGTTTTTCGGCATGGTTCTTAAAAGCCATGAAATATTCATCTGCTGCGGGGATATTCTTTACGGATATTTTTGAATGGGCCATAAACCTGAAATGGTCCTCAGTAAGAACGACGAGGTCCTCCATCGCTGACCTCACATCCTTTCCCATTCCTAAAATACCGAGCTCCAGGCACATGGCGTATTTATGCCCATCGCGCTCATAGATTAAAACGCGAACTGTAAAGATTTCTCTGTTAGTAGTATCGCGTTTTGTCAAATACCCAGAATCAATGACTTTTATTCTCATGGTGTCCTCTGAATAAATCTCAATTTTATTATACCCATCCTGTCAAGCGGAATCAAGGATAAAAAATTTCTTTTATTTGCCTTTTCTCACATCTCATTATAATATAAATATATTAATATCTTTAATCAACGGAGGATTGAATGAAGAAGTATATTTTATTGCTGGCTTTATTTGCCGGATGCACATCGGCGCAATACATTACCCCCATGTATCATGTAAAAGTCAACAAGGCAGATGGGGAGATGGCCTGGGCGCGGGCGCAGGCATATATGACTAAATACGCTTATCAAAGGAATTATAAGTTGGTAGAGAAAGGCGTTTTGAATGTGGTTGCCATCGAGAAATATAGCATAATAACAGGCGACTATCTGGTAACGAGAGAAATAATGCCGGATGGAACTAAAATAAACATCTCGGCAATGATCCATACTATCATGAACAGCAAAGGGGTCATATTCAGTCCTGATCGTGGATTACTGGAAACAGTTGATTTCTCGATGAAGGACTTCCTAAAATATGTCCAGACTGGAAAATCAAAATTTATGTCAGATGTGAAAATGCCCGTGGAAAAGGCTGAAAAAAAACAAAGGCCTTTATTTGATAATAAAAAACAGGATTTATTTAAAAACGATGGGACATGGACTATTCCCTAAAACATAGGAGGGCTTGATGGGTGACTGTATATATTGCAATAAACCTGCCGGAATGTTCAAGAATAAACATCAAGAATGCGTTAATAAGCATAATCAGGGATTGAATGATATTTTAACGGATTTTGAGGACTCTCTGGAAACTGAATCACCTATGACCGATCTAATTTCTCATGCAAAAGAGATAGCTGAAAATTGTTATATTGATAAAGAAACCTTATCGAAAACACTTCGGAGAGGGTGGAGGCTGGCCATCGATAAGGCCTTCGATGATGGTATTCTTACCGAGCAGGAAGAGGAGCGAATGAAAGAAATGGCAGTTGCTCTTGGTTATACCCAGGAAAAACTGAATAAGGATAAAGGCTTCATTCAGCTCGTTCAGGGGTCAATCCTGAGAGACATTATGAATGGAAATATCCCGAGTAAATTTGAGATATCTGGAGACCTTCCTTTTAATTTTAAGAAGGATGAGAAACTTGTCTGGATATTCAGCGATGTGGAATATTCAGAAATGAAAACAATCAAGCAATTTGTGGGAGGGTCTCAGGGTATAAGCGTAAGGATCGCAAAGGGCATTTATTATAAAACGAGTACTTTCAAAGGACAGCAGGTTGAATCAAATGCGATAATGCCTGTTGATTCTGGAATAGCAGCTATTACTGACAAGAATATATATTTCACGGGAGCAATCAAAAGTTTTAGAACTCCATACAATAAGATCATGACCATTATGCCTTATGATGACGGCGTAGGTTTTCAAAAAGATACCCAAACAGCAAAACCGCAAATATTCAAGGTTGGTAATGGGTGGTTTATTTATAATCTTATAAGGAATCTTATGGAACTTTCAAAATAGGGCTCCCCCGGGGCCCTATTCATTCTCTCCTTTTTTATCCACTAAAAAAAATCCGCCCAAACGAGCTTTTTTTTGTCAGTTTACCCCTTGATTTTTCACTTAATATATGTTAGTATTATAACTAATCGGTGCCTGCCTTGGGGTCTCATCCTCATGCCGTGAATCAGGCCATAAATAAAACCAGGGATGGTATTATGGCAAAAATAGAAAAAAGCAATGCGGAAAGTGTTATCAATCGTGAAATGTTACGCCTGCTCCAGATTATAGCCAGCGGCCCTCATGGCCAGCTTCAGCGCGTCTACGCAGATGCGCTTGACGACGATCCGGTCCTCCTCGCCGATCTGGGTATTGAGGACCTTTAATATCTGATCGTCGTCCTCTGTGATATAGGGGGGGCGCATGGCTGAGGTGTCTGTATTTTCTTCAATAAATAATTGCCAGACTGGAATCTTGGCATAATCGCACAATCTTCTTACATAAAGAAGGTCTGGATTATCCTGTTTTTCAAAATTAGAAATACTGGACTGAGAAAACTTTGTTATTCTCGATAGATCAGTTTGAGAAAGGTCCAGTTTTTCGCGTATGTTTTTAAGTTTTTCCCCTAACAAATACAACCTCCATGTTGTATTATTTATATAAATATAAATCCCGATCAATTTCTACTATTTTTACCAAAATAATAATATTTTTTCTTGACAATATTAGATTAGTGGTATTATGGTCATATATATTAAATAATCATTATGGTAATGGATTTTATATGGAAACCAATAAACCGGTAAAAATTCAAATGAACCTATTCGTTTATAAGGAAACGGGAGACGAGTTCAAAAGAGAGATAAAGGCAAAAGACCTGAAGCCGGCGCAGCTTTTTAAACAGATGTGGGACAGTTACAGGGAAAACCAAAAAACAGAATAACCACAAAGAACGATAGGCAAATGAATAAAGATAAAAAAACCAGCCTCATTCCCTGCCCCTGCGGCGGGACTCCTATCATTAAAACCGTAAATATCGCCGGGAGGACTCATTACGTTGCCTTCTGCCCGGATTGTAAAACATTAGCCGAACCCGGCCACAATGAGCAGGAAGCAGTCGATCTATGGAAACGGACGTGTAATACCGCTGGATGATACCGGGCAGACCGTATGGCTCACCGGATCACATATACCAAAAGTTGTTGATTCATTGGATGGCCCCGGCGGTGCCCGCCGCCGGGGAGCAGTTAAAGGAACTGATGGCGAGATGGATCGCCGGCAACAAACGCAGGTTCGACTCCTGCCGGTTCCAATAAAATCCGACCCGACCATGTACAGGGCAACGGTAGCGGTAGAGGGATTGGCCCCTTTGTCAACGCCGCATAATCAGCATGGTGACAGCCCGGAAAGACGGGCACATTAAAACGACAGGGGGAAGTGAATGAATATAAAGGAGATAGCGAAACTCACAGGGAAATCACGCAGGGCAGTGGAATACTGGGCTTCCAAATGCGATAAATCTTCGCATGTTTGCGCAAAAATTGCGGAAGCCCGTACCAAAAAAAGGGCCGCCGACTTTACCCTGGAGGAAACCATCGCCATCATCCGCGCCGGGGGAAACGATACCCTGGCCGACCTTCTCCATGAAAACGCCACGTCCCGGAAGGACTCAGAGCTGACCCTCACCAAACGGGACATCAGCGTATTTTCGGAGGCGGTTTCCATGACCATTGCCCGGACCATTGAGGTTTTCGGCCTGCGTCCGGCCGCACTTAATCCCTCCATTACGGCATCTCTTCCTCCTGCTCCTAAAATATCAGAACGCGACAGGTTAAACCGCATCATCCGTGCATTCGTTTCCCATACAGGCATATCCTATTCCACCGTCTGGGGAAAGCTCTATGACGAGATGTACTACCGGCTGAAGCGCAATGTGACCATGTGCGCCAGCAATCGTAATATACCTGTCCTGGACTACATCGAGCAGGAGGGCCTCATATCGGCGGCCCTGGCGATAGCAGAGGAAATATTCAGCGTGAGGTAGACAATGCAGAGCGTAATGGACCGCATCAACCAGTCAAAAATCCCCATCGTGAAGGTCCGCTTTAATGACCGCACCATCCCCGCTGTGGACGGCCGGGACATCCATCGCGCCCTGGGGGAGCGTCGTCCCTATGCAAAATGGGTCATCTCTCAGCTTGCGGCGGGTGATTACGTTTACAACCGCGATTTCACCACTGAGGTCAAATCGCCTGAAGATGCCGCGTGTGAGTATTACTTTTCCCTCGCCTCGGCCCGGGAGATCGCCCTCCTGGCAAACTCCCCGGAAGGCCGCCAGCTCCGCAGGTATTTAAACGGCGGTCATAAATCGTATTTGGGAAGGGTGTGATGTCTCGGATGCGGGAAACCAGGAGGCAGATCGAGGAGCGGGAAAACATACCGCTCACCGATGACGGAAAAATCGACTTCTCGCGCCTGGACGATTACACCCGCCGGACATGGCAGAACCGCATCCTGGAAACTTACCGCATCTTAAAAGAGGCTGACGAGGCCAATAAAAAACGGAAGAAGGCTAAAAAATGAAAATGGATCCTCGCGTTTTCCCCATCATCCTCATCGTTCTGGACCTCCTGGCCGCCGCTTCCTACGGCTGGGACGGGGATTTCCGCCGGGTCATATACTGGATTTCCGCCGCTGTCCTCACGGCCACGGTGACTTTCTGAGGTGATGTATGCAGATCAAACGGTACAATGACTTTTTAAGCACAAAAGAGATGCATCACGAAAACCACGGTATCGATGTTCCCGCCGATGACATCAGCCCCGTCCTGTTCGATTTCCAGAGGGACATCGTAAAATGGGCCCTGTCAAAGGGGCGCGCCGCCGTTTTTGCCGACTGCGGAATGGGGAAAACACTCATTCAACTGGAATGGGCCAGGCACATTTTCAGCCTGGAGGGAAAGCCGGTCCTTATAGTGGCTCCCCTGGCCGTTTCCCGCCAGACAAAACGGGAAGGGGAAAAACTCGGCATCGAGGTCACTATCTGCCGCTCTCAGGCAGATGTTATCGATGGCATAAACATCACCAATTACGAAATGCTGGACCACTTCGAGGCGGAAGTATTTTCGGCCGTTGTTCTGGATGAATCGTCCATCCTCAAAAACTACACTGGCAAGCGGAAACGGCAGATCATGGCGATGTTTCGGGATACTCCGTACAAGCTGGCCTGCACCGCAACACCGTCCCCGAACGATCACATGGAAATACTCAACCATGCCGAATTTCTCAATGTCATGAAATCCCATGAGGCGCTTTCTATCTGGTTCATCAATGACACGATGAACTCGGGAAAATACCGCCTCAAAAATCATGCCGTGGCCGATTTCTGGCGCTGGGTTTCCTCCTGGGCTGTATCCATCAGCAAGCCTTCCGACCTCGGCTATGAGGATGGCCGTTTTATCCTCCCGGAGCTGCGGACCCATGAGCATATCGTTGATGTTGACCTTACGGAAAGTGCCGGGGGGCAGCTTTTCAGAACGCCGGCCCTTTCGGCTACCGACTACCACCAGGAAAAACGGCTCACGGCCACGGACAGGGCGCTGGCGGCCGCAGACATCGTCAACGGATCGGATGAGATATTATGCATCTGGTGCGAAACGAACTACGAGGCCGACGCCCTGATGAAATACATCCCGGACGCCGTTGAGGTCCGGGGAGATCACTCACAGGAGAGAAAGGAGCAGGCGGCTGTCGATTTCATCAGCGGTAATATCCGCGTCCTCATCAGCAAGCCTTCCATTTTCGGTTTTGGACTCAACTTCCAGGTATGCCATAACGTCATATTTTGCGGCCTGTCCTATTCTTACGAGAGCTATTATCAGGCCACGCGGAGGTTCTGGCGTTTCGGCCAGGAGCGCCCCGTTGATGTCCATGTCATCCTCGGCAGCACGGAGATGGAAATCCTATCCGTCATACGGCAGAAAGAGGAGCACTACCACGAATTGAAAAGCAACATGCAGTCGGCCATCAGGCAATTCCAGCACATAAACAACCGGGGGGTAAAATACCGCATGGATTACGAAAAGCGCATGGAGCAGGGCGGGTCATGGACGATGATCCTGGGGGACGCCGTTGAGGAAATAAAGGACATCGACTCTGAAAGTATAGGTTTTGAGATATTCAGCCCGCCGTTTTCAAATCTTTATATCTATTCAGACAGCTACCGGGACATGGGAAACAATAGGAACGATGACGAGTTTTTCCTGCACTTCGGATATCTCATCCCGGAACTGTACCGCATCCTTAAAACCGGCCGCCTCTGCGCCGTTCATTGCAAACAGCTCGTCAATTATAAAAACCGGGACGGGGCCTCGGGACTCAGGGACTTCAGGGGTGATATCATCCGCCATTTTACGGCGCATGGGTTTGTATATCATTCAGAGGTATGCATCTGGAAAGACCCTGTCATTGAGATGCAGAGGACCAAATCTCACGGCCTGTTATACAAGCAGCTGAGGAAAGACTCCTCATATTCCCGCCAGGGACTCCCGGACTATCTTGTGGTTTTCCGTAAATGGGGCGATGAGGACGCCGATCCGGTCGATTACAAGACCCATGAGAATTTCCCCCTGGAAATCTGGCAGAGATACGCCTCTCCCGTATGGTTCGACATCCAGCAGACCAACGTCCTCAACTGCAAACTGGCCAGGGAAGGGGGTGACGAAAAACACATCTGCCCGCTGCAGCTCGACGTCATAGACCGCGCCATTGAACTATGGACAAAGCCTGGCGACGCAGTGTTTTCCCCTTTTGCCGGCATAGGTTCGGAAGGGTACTGCGCTGTCAAGGCCGGGCGCCGTTTCGTCGGTATAGAACTCAAAGAGGGATATTTCAACGAGGCCGTTCGAAACCTTAGAGAAGCCGAGGAGCTAAACAGCACGGCCGATCTGTTCAGCGGGGTGATGGCATGATATCCAAATCGACCTGCAAAAAGTGCGGTATCCTCATCATCATTGAGAGCGACAAGGCCCAGACAGTGACTATCTGCACGAAATGCCAGGAGGAACGGAAATGAGAAAGTATGTCATCATAGACAAGAAGCTGAAGGGAATCGGATATGTTGGAAGGCATGAAGAAACCACAGGGACACATAAAAAGCGATGGTACATCTATCTATTCCGCACCCAGGAGCAATTTGAAAAAGCGTTCCTGATGAGGGACATGAAGAAGGTCCTGAGCCGGGGTATATTCACTTTCCCGGATACCCCGCATAACGGTATTTTTGCGGGGGATATAAAAGATAACAAAATAAACTAATCTGTCAGAATATGGGGGGAGCATGAAAGGATTATTCGGTTGGAGAACTGACGCACCTCAGGAAGGAGAGATCATAGAAATTGACTTCGGATCAGACCGATACTGCATCGGGTTTTATCTGGATGGCGTATTCAGGTCATACATGGGCGGACAATTGGAGTGCATCAGGTGGCGCAGGATGATGACGACATATACGGGACAGGATGTATAAATTCAGAAACGACCATCTGGCGGAGAAATCGATGCAGGCATATACAACGGCCATCAAGCAGTACCGCCGTTTTTTAAGGTCCAAAGGGCGAGATGACTGCATGGACGCCGTCGCCGACTTTTTACGGGCGTTTTCAAACCCGAATACGCATAACCTGAAGCGCCAGGCCATGAAGGAGTACTTTCTTAAGCGTGCTGAAAAACAGCCGGACACGGAGAGGCTGAAAATCCGTGAGGCCTTCGAGCGCATCCGCCGTATTGCCCCGTCAGTAGAAAAGACAGGCATGGACTACCTGACAGCCGACGAGGTTGAAACCCTGGCGACTGTCTGCACGCCACGAATGGGCTGCATGGTGCGAGCTTTTTTCTGGACCGGGTGCCGTGTGAGCGAGCTGATAAACATACGACTAAAGGACTGCAAGTACAACAACAGGTCATGGACCATTTCCATCGTCGGCAAAGGGGCGAAGGGGCGGAAGGTGTTTCTTCCAGGAGACGTTTACTTCGAGGCGAGGGAATTATTTTACGGCAAGGAATATCTTTTCGAGCCGCGTCCTGGCGAGCCTTACAGCCGTGACACAGTGGGGAAGGAGTTATCTCGCCAGGCACGCCGAAAGTTGGGATGGAACATCCACGTCCATACACTCAGGCACAGCAAAGCGATGTATTTAAAAACGCTCGGGCTATCTGCTGACCAGATTGCAAAGGCCCTGGGGCATAAAAACATTACGACGACGCTGGCGTATTATATGCACGGAACGCCGGGTCCGGAAGATCAGGGAGTTATGTAGTGGAGATAAAATTCAAATCAAATGATGATTCTGCCATACGTCAGTTAATTGATGATTATCAAAATGGAATGCTGATTCGTAATACGACCTTTGATGTAAACAGCGTTGATATTATTCAAACCGTCATGGGTAAAAAGATTCTATTGGGCGTTCAAACTGGAGATGGTTGGAACTTATTTTATATCAGATTTCATCTTGATACTCTCGTCAAACAATTACTGGATGCGAATCAATACGAGATGTTCAGGGATGAATTCAATCGCATAAGCGATGAGCAATCAAAAAAACTGGAGGTATAAAATGAGCAGCGATATCAACAGATCAACAGTCATTGGACGGTTGGTCAAATCTCCAGAATTGAGGTACACGCAAGGGGGACATCCAGTGGCAAGTTTTACGCTGGCATCCAACAGGTCGTACATGGTCGGAAATGACCGGAAGGATCAGCCGTCATTCATTCCCTGTGTTGCATGGGGCAAAATTGGAGAGACCATTGCGAAGCATTGCACGAAGGGGATGCGGATAGGCATCGAAGGCCGGCTGCAGTCGCGCAGCTGGGATGACCGTGATGGGAAGAAGCATTTTGCCCTGGAGGTCATAGTGCAGGGATTCCAATTTCTCACATATCCCAAAGGCTCCCAGGGAAGCGACGCGGTTGAACACGATGACACTCATACAGATAAGCCCGACATCATGGACGGCGATGAGGTCCGGGATGCAGATAATTTCGACGAACTACCGGAGTGGTAAAATGGCAAAATTAGCGCTGAAACATAGATATGTGCAGACAGCCTTCTGGGAGGACCCGGAGGTATTCGAGGAGTTTTCCCCGGAGGACAAGTTTTTTTACCTCTACCTGATGACAAATCCCCATACCCAGCAGGCGGGGATATATCAGATCACGGTAAAACACATGAGCATTGAGACTGGATATTCCCAGGACTCCATCATGGCACTCATTCAGAGGTTTGAGCAGGTCTACAAAAAGATCAAATACAACCGCGAAACACATGAGATGGCCCTTAAGAACTGGCCTAAATACAATTACACCGAGAGCATAAAGACGAAAATCTGCATCAGGAAAGAGCTTTCCAGGGTAAAGGACGCTTCCCTGCTCGAATTCCTCGGAATTGATGAAAACGGTGATTTTATGAATACCCCATCGATGCCCCATCGATGCCCCATCGATGACCCATCGATGACCCAGGGGGAAAAAGAAAAAGAAAAAGAAACAAAAAAAGAAAAAGAAAAAGAAACAAAAGAAAGTCGCGCCGATGGCGACGACCTGCGGAAATCCCTCTACGATGCGGCATCAAAATCCTTTCACGCCGGTTTCGAGCGTCAAACGAACCTGAAGCGCTTCAGCGACTACAAAAAAGAGGGCGCCTGTCTGAATACGGTCGTTGATAGGACTCTGAAATTGGACCTCGAAGATCCTCGAAAATTCCTTCATGGCATGATCAAAAAATACTGGGACCTCATTCAGGGGTCGGACCGGTACTACCGATCAAAACCGTTCTTGCCATCATCGCTTTGCGGTGACTGGGATAGGGTAGTAGTGGCATCACGGAAGGACTCGGAGGAAGACACATCGTTTGTCGACAATTTGAACCTGGGAGGGACCTCATGACGCATGACAAATTCATGGATGCCGTGGAAAAAACATACGGCAAGTACGAAAACCAGTACGTTCGTGCCATGGTCTGCAAATTCATTGCCGATTGGAACGAGGAGGAACTGGACCGGAGGTTCGCAAAACTCGTCCGTGGGTATTCCACCAAGTGGAAAATTCAGCCGGACGTGGCCGTGCTCATTGAGGTCTGCGGTGATGACAACAACGCCGACATTCTGGCGACACGCGCCTGGATGCTCCTGAACGAATTTGAGGACGGTCAATCCATCATCTGCACGGACCTGGTGGCGCAGGAGGTGGTGATGTTCATGGGCGGATGGGACGCGTTTTGCGGATACCGTGAGGAAAACGGGAAGTGGTGCATGAAGGACTTCATGAGCCACTATGCCAGACTGAACCCTATGCGGTCAGATTTCAAGCCCCGCGTCCTGCGTGGATGGCAGGACACCCGCTATAATCCCACGGTGGACATGAGAAAGGTCCTCATCGCTGGAGACCGTGAAAAGGGACTGGAGTACATCCGTGATATTGCCACCGCGTCCATCGAGGACAGGCGCGGAGTAAAGCGCCTGGACTTCAAGGGCATAGTGGCGGGACTGGAGGCAGAACAATGAGACCGGACGATCCAAACGTGGGCAAGCGCCTGGAGGAGATGGCAAGGGAATCATCGGCAGCCCTGAAGGTATGCCAGACAGACGAAGATGGAACTCCGCTATTGACATGCAACACATGCCATAAGCGGTTTTTAAAATCGTCAATGCGCTGCCTCGAAATATCAAAACCGAACGGGAAAATTCAAAAATTCTGGTTTTGCGAGGAACATGCAAACAGCCGGATATCAAAATCAAAGCTATATGTCAGAGAGGTGACTCATGATACGATGTGATAAAAACGAAATTTTAAAGGCCATCTCCGCTGCCGCCGGAGCGGTGGACGGCAGAAGCCTGTTTTTAAAAAACTGCCTCATTCGGTATGCTCAGGATGAGCTGCAGGTCACCGGGACGGACAATGACCTGATGGTCCGTACAACCGTGGAATGCAGCTCCAATGAGCCCGGGGAATTCCTGGCGGACCCTAAAAAATTGCGCGAGATTATTTCGGCCATGAAAAGCGGGGATATAATAATACATCCGGGGAAGGAAAAGGCCACGTTGTCTCAGGAATCCCTGAATGGATCATATAGTTTCCTGAAAGCATCTCCTGATAACTATCCATCATACCCGGAAGTTGAAGGCGGCATAGACATAGAGGCAGAATTCATTCGGGATGTTCTTACCAAAACACAATACGCTGCCGCGCGGGATACAGTAAAACCAGTTTTTAGCGGCATCCTCCTGACCGGCGACGGAACGAAAATTAAGGCCGCGGCCACGGACTCTAAACGCCTGGCAATGGCCGAGCACGATTGCGCTGGTGAAAAGTTCCGCTGCATTATACCCATCTCCGCAATCGGGGAAATCCTAAAATACATCGGGAGCGGTCCCTGCCAGATTATGCCCTCAGAAAATACTTTCATGCTAAAATCGGGAAGCGTGGAAATCTGGACTCGCCTCATCGGAGGGGAATTCCCTGACGTTTCGAAAGTGGTCCCGGCGGAATGCAGGATTGAAGTCACGGCAAACAAAGCAGGACTGTTGGAGGTCCTGCGGCGTATCGTTATTTTCGCGCCGGCTGTCAGCGCAAAAGTTAGAATATCACTCTCGCCCGGTGATATGATCTTCCGTGCGCAAAACTCCGATTATGGAGAGGGTGTAGAAACCCTCCGCGTAAAATCACCAATAGGAGGATCCATCAACCTTTCAGTCAATGTGAAATACCTTCAGGAGGCTGTCAACGCCATTGATGATGAATTCGTCACCATAGGCATCAATGATGCTACGAGCCCGGTCCTTATCCGGCCTCACTTAAAAGAGGGACACCTCGCGGTCGTAATGCCCATACAGACAAAGGAGGACCGAGATGATTGATGAAATAAAAAAAATAATGTGCAACATGACGGACTTTCTCTGTGAAAAGAATAAACGATATGGCAACAGCATCCAGTGGAAAACTGGCATCTTCAATAAGTCACGAGTGTTTGATCAAATAACCGTCCGCATAGATGACAAGCTGGCGAGGATTGCAAATTCGCAAGAGTTGCGGAAAAATGACGTTGTGGACCTTGCCGGTTATCTCATCCTGCTCTGTATCAACGAGGGATGGACCGATTTTTCCGATCTCATAGATTAAGGAGGTGGTCGATGTACACATTATTTATTATACTCGGGTTTGTAGGTTTGACGATATGCGGGTTTTTGTGGGCGGTCGGTTTTTCCGGACCTATAAATACCCGCGATGAGATCAAGGCGGAGCATGACGCCACGATGGAAAAGATTTTTCCAGGGAGGCACCTGAAATGAAAATATTGCAGAATATGCGGATCAGGAAATTACTGAACCATGCACGGATGAAAGGGCGCAAAGAGGAGCGGACTATTCGCATGGCCGAAATGGATCATCTCATGGAACTGCATGAAACGCAGTTGAAAAAACAGCGTCAGAGATATGACGCCCTGATCAAATCCAGGGACGAAGAGATACTCCGGCTGCATAAGGTCATAGACGGAAAACGCGAGGCCTTCAATGAGTGCCGGGAATTCGAAGGATATCTGAAGGACATATCCTATGAGGTTTCTGATAAATTCGACAGGGCGTTTCAGCGGTTTGCCGAAGGTCTGCAGCTCGTAAAATCCGCCCAGGAGCAGCTCGACTTCCATGATAGGGCAATGGAGAAGCGGACGCCGAAGCTGCTGAAGGTGTTGTGATTTTCGATATTATCATCATCTCCCTGATTGCCGGGGAAATAGTAATGACCTGGTGGGTCATGAGATGATACAATATGATGATTACATAAAGGATGAGCTGATAAGGTTTTTCCTATGGTTTCGGGAAAATGGGGAAAAACACATAGGCATAACCATTGAGGAATTGATCCAGAAGTATATTGATGGGCGGCTCTGATAAATGATACGGCATCAGACGAAGGAGGACAATATGATGACACAAGAACATCTATGGGAAACATTGCGAGATATTGAAGAAGGACGAATTAAAGCTAAAGAGGCGATGGAGAGAATTACGTTAAATGTTCCGTCATTCAATGGCGGTTATGCCTTGTTAAGTGACGTGGCGATTGACAGAGCAAATTATATTTAGCGCGAAACACGGATGTTGAGCGCGTAGAGAGGATATATGGAATGGCAATTTGTAGCGCATATTTCAGAAACGAACCAACACATATTGCAGCAAAAAACGATTTATGAAGGTTTAGATTTACGCCGGGAAATCGTGACGCGATATAATCAGGGCGGAACTATACCAGGAAAGTCAAAGACGGTTTATTATATTAAAGATGTTCCGCGAGAGTTTAAGTCAATCGATGAGTGTGTTGAAAATTACAGGAGGAAACATGGGACAGTATAGACTTTCATTTTATTGGATTGTCGGGTTGTGTTTCGGAATTAGTTATAAATACGACATGATAAGACTCCAGATCGGTTTCATTGAATGTAATATTGGAATAAGAAAAGACGCCAAGGGTATTTATTGGTTCAGAGATAAATACATTGAAGGTTCGATATGGAAATAAGCGCGGCACGGACGCCGCGCCAGAGTTAAGCCATGTCACCTAACTTTTCAAGCGTAAACGCCGTTGTGTCTCACTGATCAAGTAATATGAGACACAAATAAATCACAATGGCGTTTCACTTAACATTACAAGTTATATGACGTGGCGGCGATACAACAGGGGATATTATGAAAATTAAATTGCAAAAAGAAGAAGACGGAAAATGGATGAGCGGAATTTACAGAGGAGATGGCGGAATGAGTAGTTTAATCCGTGCAGTTCATGGCAGATCATTTATAAAGGCGGTAGTCAGCTTGTTTAATGTAAGATATTTATGGCGAGGATTTACATGGAAATAAGTTCGCCGCCGTTTCATATAACATATTAGGCATATGCGCCGTTCCTTATTCAGAGCTTGGCATGGCGTATATGCCTTGTTAGATGAAGTTCGCACGGATTATAACAGGGGGGTTTATGGATAGACAAGAGCTTTTAGAGAATACCTTGCGGGAGGTGTTGAAACGTTGGAAATATGATGCAGATCAGGGTGATGGAATACAAGAAACAGATTACAGACTTTATAATCGAGCGATGAAGTTAATTGATAAGAATTATGAGCCAGAATAAGGCCGTGCGAATTTCAGCTAACATTACTCGGCATAAACGCCGTCGGAGGAACAGCAATGGTTAATAAGGACTGTGAGCTTTGCAAGGGATCGGGATGGTATGGAGATAATGGGCCGGGGATTAGGGGTAACCGGGAATATGTGCCGTGTGAATACTGCAATCCAAAGGCCGATGGCGATTATGCCGTGTTAGGCGATGGCTGGCGGGATGCGATGAAAGAGTTGCCTGACAGGAGAGGTTATTACTTGTGTTATACAGAAAAGCAATACAATAGGTATGTTATCGCGCTGTGGAATGATTTTATGTGGTCTGGGGTATGTTACGGGGTGAAGGCTTGGATGGCACTACCAGACCCGCCAGCTTTCGACTAACATATCCCGGCATAAACGCCTTCGGAGGAGAAGATGACTGATAGATATAAACGCATAGAACACATACTTAATGGAGTTAGGTGCGGGACGATTGGAACACTTACGGCAACAGAAAAGATAATCGAAATGTTTAATTCCGATGGCGGTTATGCCGTGTTAGGCGATGGCTGGCGGGATGCGAAGAAAGAGGTTCCCGAATATAAATTCATCATGCTTGTATTTTGTGACGGATGCGGGGATGTGGATTATTATAGTTTTGGGCGATATGAGGATGGGCGATGGATAGATAAGTTTGATTCTTGTGTATTGGACGTAATTGCGTGGCGGCCACTACCGGACCCGCCAGCTTTCGACTAACATAAAATACGCGCAATTCGATATATTATTTTTTAAAGGAGTTAATGCGAACATGAAAGACTTCGGGGATGCGATGGCAAGAAGGGTGGTCGATAGGACTAAAGATTTAATCCGCCAGGGCTGCATCGATATGGCAACGGCAATGATCGGAGATATGCGAACGAAGATCGTCCAGGTAGCCGATGAATTAAAAACAAGGGGCATGGAGGAAAAAGCCTCGGGAATGATGATAGCTGTTGAAATAATGGACGGATATAAACGGGATCACATCGAGGCGCTAAAATGAAAGTGCAGATAGAAATGAAAGGAGTAAAAGAGGCGCTGGAAATACTGGACCCGAAGGTCCATACGAAAGCGCTTGTTTCTACCCTGAACAGAGTGGGATCGATGGCCGCCACTCAGGCAAAAAGAAAGATAAGGGAAACCTATAATATCAGACAGAAAGATATTAAGGTCATGATGCAGCGCGCCTCTGATACATTCCCTACTGCATATCTGAAGATTCCTCATCAGGCATCACCTTTAATTCTATTCGGTGGTAAACATTCTCGCAAGATGCCCGGTGCCAGAGTAGAGGTAATAAGGGGTAATAGGAAGGTTATAACATCATCGTTTATAACCAACGTAAAGGCTGTGACTAAGGGTGGTGATGAATCCTCCCATGCTGGTATATTTAGAAGAGTAGCAAAAACAAGATTGCATATTAAACAACTTTATGGTCCATCGCCAGGAGGCATGATGCGGGAGCAGTGGCCAGAGATGCAGGTCTATATAAGCTCCATCTTCTTGCCCATATTGGAGCATAATATAACGTTTTGGGTTGTTCGACTGGCAAAGGGGGCCTGATGGTATATATGGCATGGGTCCTTTCAGGAAGGCGTTCCCCTGCGGGTGCCATGAGCGCGGGAAATGATTCCTGTGAGGGGCCTGTTTTTGGGTTGCTCGGGTGACACGGTGGGGAAGAAAGTAACACAAGCGGAATTTGGGAAAATAATAGGGACATCGAGGCAGTATGTCTCAAAATTGGTGAAAAAGGGCGTCATTTCCGTGGATGAGGACGGAAAGATTGATGTAACGAAAGCGAAAAAGGCCATCAAGGACGTATCCGTTCCATCCCGGGACAACACCAGGAAATCGAAGATTACCGGGGACCACAGCAAGCTGGAAAAACTGACATATACGGAGATCCTGAAGCGCAAAAACATCGAGCAGATAAAGCTGTTGAAACTTCAATGCAAGGAAAAGGAGGGTGAACTGGTTAAGTGGGACGATGCTAAAAACAAGGTGTATCTTTTCATCCGCATGGTTCGCGACCTCGTTTTGAATATCCCCGATAGGGTATCCCCCATCCTGGCAGCAGAGAAGGATCCTCGTAAAATCAATGACATCCTGGCGATGGAATTGCGCAAAGCCCTGGAGGCGGCAGCAAAGCATGAACTATAACGCTGTGATGGAAATATGCCAGTCGGCCATCATGCCTGATCCTCTATTGACTGTTTCCGAGTGGGCTGACCAGAACCGCATCCTGTCATCGAAAGAGAGCGCCGAGCCTGGGCCCTGGCGGACTTCCCGCGTGCCGTACCTGCAGGAGATTATGGACTGTCTCTCCCCATCGCACCCGGCGCAAAAGGTCGTATTCATGAAGCCGGCGCAGATAGCCGGAACAGAGGCAGGAATTAACTGGCTGGGATGCACGATGGACCTGTTTCCCTCTCCGATTATGGTGGTCCAGCCGACCATCGATATGTGCAAACGATTTTCAAAACAGCGCATCACCCCTATGACTTTGAACACGCCGTCCCTGCAGAGTAAAATCAAGGAGCCACGCAAGAGGGATTCCGGGAATACGATGTTTTCCAAAGAATTCGAGGGAGGCATTCTCATAATGACCTGGGCGAACTCCGGGACTGGGCTCAGGTCCATGCCTGCCAAAAACATCATGCTCGATGAGATAGACGCCTATCCCCTGGACGTGGACGGGGAGGGGGACCCGGTGGCCATCGCCGAGAAACGGGCGACGACCTATCCCGGGAAAAAGATTTTCCTCCTGTCCACTCCGACGGAAGCCTACAAGTCGAGGATAAAAAAAGAGATCAATAACAGTAACCAGAAATACTATTACCTGCCCTGTCCATTCTGCGGTGAGTATCAAAAGCTGCAATGGGCGAATCTCGTCTTTGACAGTAAAAATCTCGGAGATGTGCATTACCGCTGTTTCAAGTGTGAAAAACTAATCCCGGAATTTTACAAGACAGAGATGCTCCTGGCGGGAAGATGGGTTGAGGAAAACCCTGGCCATCCGGTAGAGGGATTTTCACTGAATGGCCTATATTCTCCCCTGGGGTGGAAATCCTGGCAGGAGGGAGTGGTCGAATTCCTGAAGGCCGTCAGAGAGAACGATAAGGCGCAGCTGAAGGTCTGGACCAATACCTATCTTGCGGAGGTGTGGGAGGATGACGTTGAAAAGATCGACGATCAGAAGATCAGCCAGCGCCGTGAGAGCTATGGCGCGGCCGTCCCCGATGGTGCCGTCATCCTGACAGCCGGGGCCGACGTGCAGAAAGACCGAATTGAGTGTACTGTTGCCGGATGGGGATATGGTTATGAGTGCTGGATAGTCGATCACCGTATTTTCATCGGCGATCCGGCTCAGGATGACGTCTGGGACGAATTCGACAAATTCCTGCTCTCGGAATTCCGCAATGCCGATGGCCAGATGTTCCGCCTCAATGCGGCCCTGATTGACTCAGGGTTTATGACTCAACGGGTTTATCAATTCGTAAAATCACGCGAGACCAGGAAGGTGTTCACGTCGAAAGGATCTTCCATCGAAGGCCGGCCGCTCATCTCCAAACCCTCCCGGGTGGGAGCCGAGGGTGTTCACCTGTTCGCAATAGGAACGAACACGGCAAAGGATTTGATTTTTCAGCGCCTGGAGATTGCCGATCCAGGGCCGGGATATATACACTTCCCGGATTTTCTTGATGAGGAATATTTCAAGCAGCTCACGGCCGAAGAGGTGCGGCTGAAGAAAATACGGGGATATCTGCATCGAATATACCAGAAAATCCGGGAGAGAAACGAGGCGCTGGACTGTTTTGTCGGTGCAGTGGCGGCCCTTTATCTGCTGAATATCCGTGATTTCAATCGGACCGTCCAGGCAATCAAAACGGGAACGCCCATCCAGGCACAGCAAAAACGCGGAGTAAGACACAGGGGGATCAATGAGTGATACGGGAAAACCGGCCGCTGAAGCGAGGTCAATGGGCGAACTGGAAACAATTAAGAAAATTTTGCTTGACATAATGAGACATAACAGCTATACTCGTGGAAGAATAGAGATTAACTTTGATGTGTTTTCCGGGAATTGCAATTTTTCGATCAGCACATATCAGAAACGAATAATCGACGGAAAAGAAAAGACGATCACGGTCACTGAACAGTTGTAAGACTCACCGGTATCTATAAAATGAGCCGGAACATCTGAAACACCGAATCTGGTATCTAAACAATGAGCCAGTACACCCGAAAAGGGGAGTACTGGCTTTTTGCGTTTATGGGGGTATATGGCAGGAATTACCGCAGCACAGGCGCAGGCAAAGCTGGATTTATGGATGGCGGCTGATGACGCCGTGGCATCCGGTCAGAGTTATGCCATAGCAGGAAGGACCATGACCAAGGCCGATGCCGAGATTATCCAGAAAAATATTGAATACTGGAATCACATGGTCCAGCGGCTCACTCGCGGTGGGATATCCATCAAGGGGGGGACTCCCGTTGGGTAGAAAACAGAAAGTCAAAACAAACTGGATTGACCGCGCCATCAATGCCATCGCCCCCATCCATGGGGTCGCCAGGATAAAAGCCCGGGCTTTCATGGCTCTGGCTGACAGCTATATTGCCGCCTCGCGGACGCGTCGGCCGACCTCCCAATGGTTCACCCAGAACAAATCCGCAGACTCAGACCTCCTGCCGTCGATCAATCTCCTGCGTTCCCGCTCCCGGGACCTCGTCCGTAATTCCCCGCTGGCCTGCGGTGCCATCAATACCTGCGTGACGAATGTGGTGGGGACAGGACTCACCCTTCAATCCCATATCGACCGTGATGTCATCAACATGACCGACGCCCAGGCGGATGCCTGGGAACGCAATACGGAACGGGAATGGAGGCTATGGGCCGAATCCGTTGAATGCGATGCGGCCAGAACCATGACCTTTACGGCCTATCAAGACCTTGTATTCCGCCAGGTCCTCGAAAACGGGGACGTTTTCGTCCTGTTCCCCCGCATCAGCCGGAAAAACATCCCTTACTCCCTGCGACTGCAGGCGGTAGAGGCTGACAGGATATGCAACAAGGATTTCGTCGCCGACACGGACGAATTGGCCGGCGGGGTGAGGAAAAACGAGACTGGAGCGCCTGCCGAATATCATATTTTGAACTGTCATCCGGGAAATTTGTACCAGATGAAGGACTACGAATGGCGGATTATTCCGGCATACGGGAAAAATACAGGCCTTCGCAATGTGCTGCACCTGTTCCGAATACTCAGGCCTGGTCAATCCCGCGGCATTCCGTATCTGACTCCCGTTGTAGAGCCTCTGAAGCAGTTGACCAGGTATTCCGAGGCAGAGATCGACGCTGCGGTCATCTCGGCCATGTTTACGGTGTTCGTTAAATCGGATATGCCGGAAGGGTTTTCTCCGATGGAACCGACAAGCGAAACCGGGGGAGCCTCAGACGATGATGATTTTAAACTGAGCCCGGGGGCCATCCTGAACCTGCGACCGGGAGAGGATATTGTTTCCGCGAACCCGGGAAGGCCGAATACCGCGTTCGAACCGTTCTGGGTTGCCATCGTTCGGCTCATTGCCGTGGCTCTGGAAATCCCCTTTGAAATACTCATCAAACATTTTACAGCAAGCTATTCCGCATCCAGGGCCGCCATGCAGGAGGCCTGGAAGTTTTTCATCAGCCGCCGCAAGTGGCTCGCTGATAATTTCTGTCAGCGGGTCTATGAGATTTGGATGTATGAGGCCGTGGCGACGGGTCGGATAAAGGCCCCTGGATATTTTACAGATCCTATCATCCAGAAAGCCTATCTGGGGTCTGAATGGATAGGACCGGCAAAGGGGATGATCAACGAGAGCGTGGAGGTCAAGGCCGCTCTGGAGAGGATAGACGGGAAAATCTCTACCCGGCAGCACGAGACCGCGCAGCTCATGGGTCAGGACTGGGAAAAGATCATGGCACAGGCAATCAAAGAGGAGCGCCTGCTTGCCTCGTCGTTTCCGAAAAACAATCAGAATGGAGAGGCAATATGAAACTGTCAGATGTGTTGACGACTCCCTGGGCGATCGTCCCTGAAACCCTCATAGAAATTGTCCGGCTCTATGACGGATATCTGAAGGGCCCCAAACTCTCGCTTGACGGTTATGATGATCCGAAAAAGACCGACTATGAGCTGGAAAACGGAGCCGCGAT
>CALCJG010000257.1 GCA_937967705.1 uncultured Spirochaetia bacterium | reverse complement strand
GCTGCTGCAGAGGGCCCTTCGCATAAGCGCCAAGGACTATCTTCGGGGATGGCAGGCCGCGGAAGTGGGGGCGCTGCAGATCGGCATGATGGGCTCCAACGTCAACTTCGCCAACGTCATCGCGGGAATATTCACCGCCACGGGACAGGACATCGCCTCGGTTCATGAATCCTCCAGCGGCATCCTCAAACTGCGGGAGGAGGGCGACGGAATTCTCTTCACAGCCTATCTCCCGGCCCTGGTGATCGGCACCATCGGGGGCGGCACCAAGCTCCCCACGCAGAGAGAATGTCTGGAGCTGATGGGCTGTTACGGTCAGGGCAAGCTCTTCCGCTTCGCGGAAATCATCGCGGCCACCTGCCTGGCCCTGGACATCTCCACCGGGGCGGCCATCGGGGCCAACGAATTCGTCAGCGCCCACGAACGCCTGGGGAGAAACCGCCCCTCACGAAAACTGTCCCGATCCGAGATCGACACCGCCTTCTTTACCTCGCTCCTGCACGAAGGGGGGGAGGAAGCAACAGGCTTTACGCAGAGAGAGATGCAGAGCGACTCCGGGATCGTCTCCTCGATGATGAGGAAAAAGTCGGGGGACCTGCAGGGCCTCTTTAAATACGATATCCAGCTGATAAGCGGAGGGGCCCCACGGGAGATATCGGCCATCCTGAAACTCAAGTCCTCGGACAGCGACATCATCGGCATGGGACAGGGGCTCGCCCGCCTCTCGGGAGAGGACAGGCTTCCCGGGCTTTTCGACACGCATGTGGACATCTTCGGATTCGGCGGCGCCCACATCAGGGAGATCGAGTTTTATAAAAACGCCGATCCCGCCCTCCTGGCCTACTGCCCAGCCGTCTACGGTTCCCTCATCAACCGGGAGCGGGAGGTCTACGCCCTCCTGATAGAGGATCTCACGTCCTGTTCCCATCTGGAGACCATCAACAATCCCGAACTCTGGGACGACACCTCCGTCAAGGCCGTCCTCTCGGGACTGGCGGAAATACACGCCGTCTACTGGGAGGGGATCGACCGCATCCCCGAAAAGCTACTAATCAACCGCATGGATTCGGAGGAACTGGTCCAGTCCCTGGATTTCCTGAGGGAACTGACGCAATACAATGCCAGCCGGTTTCCCCATCTCATCACCGCTGAATGCCTGGCGATTTACAGGCATTTTCTCCAGGATATGGAACGGCATCTTAACACGATAAAGGCCTTCCCCATGACCCTGACTCACAATGACTTCAACCCCCGGAACATCTGCCTGCGGACGTGGGGAACGGGCTACCGGCTGGTTGCCTATGACTGGGAGCTTCCCTGCTATCAGAATCCCCAGAGAGACCTCATTGAGTTTTTACTCTACTCCATGCCGGAAGGGACTCCGCTGGAGGTCTATGACGGATACATCCGTTATTACCGGGAGGCCCTGCAGCGGAGAACCGGTTCGGGCTTCGATGAGGACAACTTCTCACAGGTACTCTATCTCAATGCATTGAAATTCGCCGTTGTCCGATTCAACCTCTATCTCCTCGCCCATAACATCATGAAATTCGATTTCATGGATAGAATTTACGGTAATCTCAGAGGTTTTCTGATTGCCAAAAGATCCTGGATGGAGTAAATTACTGACTTCTATGAAAAAAGAGAATACATACAATAACCTTATTGACTGCTGTATCAGGCTGGAAGAGGATCCGCAGATCGCCGGCAATATCGAGGAGGTTTTTCAGCGTGTGCTGACGGATTACTTCTTCCGCGAGGAAGCAGATCTGAGCAAGAGCTTGGACAACTTCCTTATGAATCTGGACCCCCCTCCCTTCCTTCAGAACATGAGCTCCATTCTTCAAACAGACGTGGAGAGTCTGCGTACCTTCGTGGAAGGGGAATCCGCCAACGATTCCCTGGCAGGCAGAATTTATCTTTCAGGAGCCTATCTCAAGTCCTTTTACCCCCATCACACACCCAAGTTTTCCAGCCTCCCCGGGGAGGTGCAGACCGAGCTGATGGATAAGATCAAGACCAAGAACCGCATCATTGTGGAGGCCTTTGAAAAGATGGCCTCAGACCGGGAATCCGACAGCAACCGGAAGATCGTAACGCTGGTGGCCCTGATTCTTAAAAATATTCACATCAAGACCGCCCTGCCCTTCAACAAACTCAACCGCCCGGCGGAGGATGTCATCCGGGAGGTTTTCCTTAACTGCGACGACGTTTTCAAGGCGAAACAGCACCAGGTGGCGGATCTCAACGATGACAACAAGATTAAAACCCTCATCAAGTCCTTCTTCATCATAAAAAAATTCAGCGACATCGCTGAAATCTCCAAACTCTTCAAAAACGAGCTGGACCGCTTCCGCAAGAGGGCCCTTCGAATCTGAACCTATTCTCTGCCATTGCCGGAGTAGCGGTAATAGAGAATGATGTCCGTAAAAACCATCATGCCGTTGACCGCGTAAAAAACCGTCACGAAATCCGCCGTATTGAGAATCTTGTTCAGAAAACCCGCCACATATCCGATGAAGACCATCCACAGGAAGAGTATGGATTTGCCCGTCACCTTTTTTACCCTGTAGGATTTATAAATGGATGCCGGCCATGAAGCGCCGAAACAGAGAAGCATAACGGCTTCCAGCATAAGCTCACCCTCACAATCAAAAATGAAAATCGGTCCCGGCAAGACCGGATGCCCTAAATAAAAAAAGGGGAGGATCGCTCCCCCCTTTCGATATATCCTTTAAATCCTATTTACTTAACAAAACCGAGAGCCTTTCCGATGACCGGGGACAGCTTAACAACCACACCGGCGAATACAACGGAAACCATACTCATGAGTTTGAGCAGAATGTTCAGAGCAGGTCCGGCAGTATCCTTGAAGGGGTCGCCAACCGTATCGCCGATAACACCGGCTTTGTGCGCATCGGAACCCTTTCCGCCGAAGTTACCCTTCTCAATGAACTTCTTGGCATTGTCCCATGCACCGCCTGAGTTGTTGAGCAGACAGGCAAGGGAGAAACCAGCCGTCAGAGCACCGGCGAGAAGACCCATAACGCCGGGAACGCCAAGAACCAGACCGGTAGCGATGGGAACAATCAGGGCCAGCATGGAGGGAAGGATCATCTTCCTCTGGGCCCCCGCGGTGGAGATGGCGACGCAGCGGGCGTAATCGGGTTTGTCGGTTCCCTGGAGGATACCGGGTTTCTCTTTGAACTGCCTTCTTACTTCCTCAACCATGGAACCGGCGGCGCGGCCAACAGCCTTTACGGCCATGGCGCAGAAGACGAAAGCCATCATGGCGCCTAGGAAGAGTCCGCAGAGAACCAGCGGGTTCATCAGGGTGATGTCATAGGCCCGTACAAAGTCGGCCAGTTCGGCCTTGATGATGGAAACGTTCTCAACAGCGCCCTGTACTTCTTTGGGCAGCTTGGAGAAAGCGGCTTCGGAATAGAACTTGACCTTGCCGACCTGCATCATGCCTTCCCCGGCGTACTTGCCGATCCACAGCTTGAGTTCTTCAATATAGGCAGAGAGAAGGGCCATGGCAGTAAGCGCGGCGGAACCGATGGCAAAACCCTTTCCGGTAGCGGCGGTGGTGTTGCCAAGCATGTCGAGGGCATCCGTTCTCTGACGGACTTCCTTGGGTAGACCGGCCATCTCAGCGTTACCGCCGGCGTTGTCGGCGATAGGGCCGTAAGCGTCAGTGGCCAGGGTGATACCGAGGGTTGCCAGCATACCGACAGAGGCAAAACCTATACCATAGAGACCGAGAGAAACGTTCTCAAAGCCGCCGGAGAAACCGAAGGCCAGGAGGATACCGATAACGATGGTAACAACGGGGATACCCGCGGACATCATACCGGTAGCCATACCGTCGAGGATACCCGTCGCGGGACCCATGGTGTGCTGCTTGGCAATCCCCTGGGTGGGAGCGCTGTCATCCGAAGTATAATACTCAGTGGCCTGGCCAATGATCAGACCGGCAACGAGACCGGCACATACAGCGCCGAAAACACCCCAGGTGATGAGGTTGACATAAGCCATGATGATAAGAGCGGCAATCAGGAGGAAGGAGCTTCCCCATACACCCACGTTCAGGGAGAAGAGGAGATTCTTCATGGTGGCCTGCTCTTTGGTTCTTACAGCAAAGATTCCAAGAACGGAGAAGATAATACCAAGACCGGCTACGATCATAGGAGCGACAACAGCCTTGAGTCCGCCGACACCCATGGGAAGAGCGGCACCCAGAGCGGCAGTGGCGAGGATGGATCCGCAGTAGGACTCATAAAGGTCAGCGCCCATACCGGCAACGTCGCCAACATTGTCGCCAACGTTGTCAGCGATTGTGGCGGGGTTTCTGGGATCGTCTTCAGGAATTCCGGCTTCAACCTTACCTACGAGGTCAGCTCCGACGTCAGCGGCCTTGGTGTAGATACCCCCGCCGACCCTGGCGAAGAGCGCCTGTGTGGAAGCACCCATTCCGAAAGTGATCATCGTAGTGGTCACTTCTATCAGTTTCGCATGGGAGAACTCGGGAGAGTTGACGACATGCTGCGTGAAAGCGCCACCGGCGATGTTGAACTTCTTCACGAGATCGGCGCTGAGACCGAGGATATTGTTGTCATAGAGGTAATTGAGAACAATATACCAGATGGAGATGTCGATCAGACCGAAACCGACAACGACAAGACCCATAACAGCACCGGAACGGAAAGCAACCTGAAGACCCCTGTTGAGGGACTCGGAAGCGCCCTGGGCCGTACGGGAAGAGGCGTTGGTGGCTGTTTTCATTCCCAGGTAACCGCATAATCCCGAGAAGAAACCTCCTGTCAGGAAGGCAAAGGGAACAAAGGGGTTCTGAATGCCCATGAAGGCCAGAACCGTAAGCAGAATAACCAGACATAAGAATACAAATCCGACAACCTTATACTGCTGGGTGAGATAAGCCATAGCGCCCTCACGGACAGCGCCGGCGATCTCGATCATCTTTGCGTTACCTTCATTGGCCTTCATCATCAGTTTATAGAAAACAAAGGCAAAAATAAGGGCAACGACTGATCCTATCGGGGCAATATAAAAGAGACTATTCTCCATAACGGATCACTCCTTACTATAAAATTTTTTTTACACTGCTTTCACCCCTGCCCGCAAATGGCGGCGGACAGGAGAATTGTGCTCACCACATAAGATCAATGCCGCTGTTACTCCATCGCATTGAGAACCAGCTCGGCGATGTCGAAGCTCTTAAGGTTCTGGATATCCAGTTCGTCCGCACCGTCAGAAAGCATGATAAGGCAGAAGGGACAGGCCGTTGCGATCTGAGTGGCGCCTGAAGACTGGGCGTCCTTGGTTCTGAACTGATTGATACGGGTTCCGATATGCTCCTCAATCCACATCCTGGCGCCACCGGCACCGCAGCAGAAGCTCTTAGCGTGATTCCTGCTCATTTCCACGTAGTTCTCCTTGCCCGCCATGGCCGCAACGATGTTTCTGGGCTGGCTGTAAATCTCGTTGTAACGTCCCAGGAAGCAGGAGTCGTGATAGGTTATCTTCTCGCTGATGTTCTTTTTCAGTTTGATTTTGCCCGATTTGATGAGTTCATCGATCACTTCAGTGTGATGATAGACTTCATAGCCGCACTCGAGAGGATTGCCCTCGGAGTCCATGCCCACCTTGGCGAATTCCGGGTATTCTTTCTTGAGTACGTTATAGCCGTGCGGACAGGCAGTGATGATCTTCTTGACGCCGTAGGCCTTAAAGGTCTCCAGGTTAAGAGTGGCCAGCGTATGGAAGAGATACTCGTTTCCGGCGCGCAGGGCCGAGTCGCCGCAGCAGTATTCCTCGATTCCGAGAATACCTATCTTCAGACCGGCCTTCAGGAGCACCTTGCAGAGGGCCCGGGCCACTTTCTGATTCTTCTTCTGGTCGAAGGATGCGGCGCATCCGACGAAGAAGACGTAATCCACGTCGGGATCCTCGGAAATCGTCTTGAGGCCCATTTCTCTCAACTCGTCGGTAACCCAGTCCGCTCTCTCGGCAAAACCGAAGGGATAAGGGCTGTAGTTCTTCTCCATGTTCTGCAGGGAGCCCTGAAGCTCGGGAGCCATGGTACCTTCCATAAGGATCTTGTATCTCCTCATGTCAATGATCTTGGGGACATGCTCTATCTGCACGGGGCAGTTTTCCATACAGGCGGCGCAGTTGGTACAGGACCAGATCTCGTCTTCCAGTACGGACTCGCCGATCAGCATCTTGGATTCCACCATCGCGGGATCTTCAGCCCCTTTGAGAAGCGGGACTCTCTCGTCCATATTGGCCTTTACGTCATTGATAAGTTTCTTGGGAGAGAGGGGCTTTTCCGTCAGATGAGCGGGACAGTTGTCCTGGCAGCGGCCGCACCGCGTACAGGCGTCACCGTCCATGAGCTGTTTCCATGTAAAATGTTCGACCTGACCCACACCAAAGCTTTCCGCTGTCTCGAATTCCGCAGGGGAGATGACCGGCACAGTGAACTTTGTTTTGGGATCTTCGTTTTTCAGGTTCTGGTAATATACGTTGAGGGAGGATATGAGAACGTGTCCCAGCTTGTCGGAGGCCACAAGTCCGATGAAGGAGAAAGCGGCCACCATATGAAGCCACCAGTTGATGTAATGACCTATTTCCAGGGAAGACCTTCCGGCCCAGCCGAAGAGGTGCGCAAAGGCGTATCCCACGGGGGACCAGACTTCAAATTTGGGAAACCCGGTGATGGCGATGCGAAGAGCCTCATTGAGGAAACCGGAAAAGATGATCACGGCAATCAGCACCAGGGCGAAGGTGTCTATCGGTTTGGTATCCAGTCTTGTGGGTTTGATCTTATAGCGGCGGTAGAAGGCCATAATGAGACCGCCGATAACCATAAGGCCGAAGAGATCACCGAAGAGGGACCATATAAGGTAGAAATTACCGTAAATGAATTTCGTATGGAAAAACAGCTCGGTAAAGTCCTCCTGAGCCACGATGATCATCGTAACGATGAACAGTCCGGCAAACCCGAAGAAGAGTGCAGCATGCATGATGCCTGCATAGGTCTCGCGCACGATCTTTCCCTGAAGAAAGACGTATTTGATGACAGCCATTATCCGTTTTTCCGGATAATCGGTTCTGAGTTCGGGCTTTCCCGCCCTCCATATCAAGATGCGCTTGACAAGGGTATAGGCGATGTATCCGAAGGCGGCGAACATGAAGATGTATATACCCCAGCGCATGAAACCATGAGGACCACCCACGTTGAAATACATCTCGCGGGCGATGTCTGTGGGAGAATATACATCACTGTACAACTTGGTGAGATCCATACAAAATCCTCCTCATCCTTAATTGAGCTGAAACATCATTTCAGAATACGGTGGTCTTTACATAAATTTTCCTTTTTTTTTCCATTACTGAGGATAAGTCCATATTGTCAACCGAATTTTACCGCTATATCTGACCGCGACGGAATATCCCCCCTTTATTTTTCCATTTTGCAATTTCCGGTTAATTCGGTATATAATACTTAATATATGCTATGCAATACAGAGATAAATGCATATAAAACGCCGCCCCTTCTCCGCCCCCTCCCGAGGGAGCAGGAAGATGAAAAACACGATCCGGCCGAGCCTGGGGGTATTATTTATGCTTGACTGGATTGCGATGAAAATATTTGCTATTCTTTTTTACCGGAGACGGCGCACACTATTACTGAGGCATGCAATAAACCATGGAAAAAGGCACTAAGGACAACAGCGGCAGCAACGGATCGGGAATTAAAACCCTCTACTTCAAGACCTATGGAAGAATTGCCCTGATCTTCTTCATCGGGTTTTCCTTCTTTCTGCTGGTATCCAGCATCATTCTCATCTTCCTGACAAAACCCGAGGCAGAGGTCAAGATCCCCTATGTGATCGGCAAACAATACACGGACATTCACAACACGCTGATCCGCAAGGGACTGACGCCCAAGCTGTCTTTCTATGATGTCTATGACATGGACAACGGGATCATCCTGAGCCAGCACCCCGAATCCGGGAGCATCGTATCCGAGGGGAGCAAGCTGAAACTTCTGGTCAGCCGCAGCCGCATCCTGGTGGACATCCCCAACGTGACGGGCATGGAGCTTCCCTTCGCCAAAAACAAACTGAAAAACCTGCACGTCTTCAACCGCTCCGTAGCCCTGATGGTGGGAATCGTATCCTACGTACCCTCAGACAAGCACGGCGAGAATATCGTCATAGACCAATCGCCGCGAGCCGGCGAAAAGGTGACCCCGGACAGACGGGTAAATCTGCTCGTCTCCGCCGGGAAGAAAGACGCGGAGATGAAGATGACAGACCTTGCGGGGCAGTCCATCGACCTCTGCTATGAGCTTCTTACCGCCAAGGGTCTCATCGTGGAGGAGGAAATCCTTACCGTACAGGACAGGGGGAAAAGCGGGTTGATAGAAACCCAGACTCCCGCCAAGGACGCAGAGGTCAAGAAGGGGGATATCATCAAGCTCAAGGTAAACTATTTCCCCATGCTGGACCGTCCCTACTACTGCTATGAAAAGATCGAGTACACCATTCCGAAGGGAGAACCCCAGGGACTCTATGAAGCCTACGTGGAGGATGACAAATCCAAGCGCCTGATCTATTCCATACAGGGAAAATCGGGTGACCGGATGAACTTCGTCTTCCACAGAACCGGGAACGCCCGCGTGAAGATACTGGGCAATAAAAACGTGATCAAGACCATAAAGTTCAATGTGGAAGAACCTAACTAACCGCGTCCTGATATCACCCTCGGTAATCGCCGCGGATCTCACGACCCTGGGGAACCTCGTCGGGGGATTCGACGAAAGCGTGGTGGATCTGCTGCACATGGATGTGATGGACGGGAATTTCGTTCCCAATCTCACATTCGGTCCGGGCTATATCCGGAACCTGATGCAGCACACCCGCATCCCCCTCGATGTGCATCTGATGATCGAAAAACCGGAAGACTCCCTGGACTGTTACCTGGAGCTCAAGCCCTGGTGCATCACCCTGCATTACGAAAGCACCCGGTTCCCAATACGCCTGCTCACCAAGATACGGCAGGAGAAGATCATTGCGGCGATATCGCTGAATCCCGCCACCCCCATCGAAGTGCTCTATGACATACTGCCCTACACCGACATGGTGCTCGTGATGTCGGTGGATCCCGGGTTTTACGGACAGTCCTTCATGGAGGTTTCCCTGGACAGGATCCGCCGACTGCACACCTACATCAACGCCACGGGGCTGGGCAGCAGTGTGGCCATTCAGGTGGACGGCGGCATCACGAAGGAGAACATAAAAAGTGTTGTGGACGCGGGCGCAAGGATCATCGTGGCGGGCAACGCCGCTTTTCGGGGCGGAAACGTCAACGGCAACGTACAGGAGATGAAGGACACGCTGATCGCCTCCTGATCACTCAGGTTTTTCCTCACCGCCGGGACCGGAAGCTGCCGAGGTTTCCCTCCGTTCCGGTCTCTCCCCGGAGTTTCCTCCGAGCCTCAGCATCCCCGGCCGAAAATGATTGATCACGAAAAAGAGCAGAATGGGTACCGTGACCCCGGCGAGCAGCAGGGCGTGGCGGCTCAGCAGCTCGGGATAGAGCGCCATGATCAAGGCCGTCCCCGTGAGGGCGCCCCCCAGATGCGCCTCATGGCCGATGTCCGACGACTGCCGCCCCATCCCATAAAGGGCAATGACAACGAAGAGCAGGGCAAAGCCCCACGCCGGGACCAGATCGG